>JASLEQ010000030.1 GCA_030151135.1 Candidatus Sulfotelmatobacter sp.
GAATGACGCGGGCGAACTGCAGGTGACAATCGGCGAGATGCAGCCGGGCACGAAGGCTGATCTCACAGTCCTGCGCGATGGTAAGACGATGAGTATGCCCGTTACGTTGGAGGCACTCGGGAGCCACGGCAAGGACAACGGTTCTTCGTCCGAAAGCAACGGGAAGATGCGCTGGGGTCTGGGGCTAGGGAACGTGACGCCGGACCTTCGCGATCAGTTGCAACTGCCGAAGAATGTGAACGGTGCAGTGATCGAGCAGGTGCAACCCGGCAGCTCGGCTGATAACGCGGGCTTGCAGCAAGGGGACGTCATTCTCGAGGTGAACCGTCACAAGGTGCAAAGCGCGAGCGACGTTCAGAAAGATCTGTCCAGCGTGCCGAAAGGCCAGGATGCTCTCGTCCTGGTTTGGTCGAACGGCGGGAACACCTTCCGCGTTCTGCATTCGCCTGAAGGCGCGTAATTCTTGAATGCTCTACTGCGCCGTACTCGTAAGGGTACGGCGCATTTTATTTTCCCGCCGCCTTGAAATGCCTGTCTGCGAATTCGAGGAATGTGGGCCAATTCGGCGCCGGAGTGTGTCCTCCACGGTGTTGACGGAACCCGATATCTCCGTCGATGAATGCGGTCTCAATGGGAGGAAACTGGGCGGTCCCTAGATCTTTCTTCCCGAGCAGGTGATAGACGGGACCAGCTCCCACGGCAGCCAGGAACATTCCTTTCGGATCCGTCCATCCATCTCCAGTGACGGCGCCAGCGCCAATGAAAACCGGACGCGGCGCGCACAACGCGATGAGTTCGTCCGCATCGATCGGCAGGTCGTTGACCGTTAGCGGCCCGTCGTACTTCAGAAAATTCCCGGCCATCCAGTGATATTCGCCTGTGCCGGCGATATTCCCAATCTGCTCTCCGAAATTGCGGCGATAGAGCTTTGCGCCAGCTTCTCCCGATGAACTGATGTAGGCAATTGCGAATCTAGGGTCGAATGCCATCGCGACCAGAGCGGCCTTTCCATAGCGGGAGTGGCCCTCGATTCCGACACTCTTTGCGTCGACCGACTTATCCGTTTCCAAGTAATCAAGCACGCGGCTCGCACCCCAGGCCCAAGCCCGAAGGACGCCCCAGGCATCAAGACCGCGCGGCTGGCCTTGATTCGCGAGACCGATGACGCCGTTTTGCAAGCCATCGCCGCTGTCCGCCTGAACGCTGGTCGGAATATACACCGCATAACCCCATCCTTTTGAAAGTACCTGTTGCTGCCATGTGGGCCCTGGCTCCGGACGAAACATGTCCGGGAAACGCTTGGCGAGCGAGGCGAGGACCTCGGGACTCAGAGCCAACTCCATAATTACCGGAACTGGTCCGCGTGCGTCAGCCGGCGTGGTGAGAGCCAAATTAATGTCGACGGAGATCCGCGTATCCGCCGAATTGTCGAGATGCCCAATCAATGTTTTCGTGAGAATAGGGATATCACCGTTCTTATCGTGCGAGGTGCGGACCACCTCCCACTTTACTGCCGGCGCATTGGCTGGAACGCGGCCATAGACTTCTCGCTCAAAATCCTCAACGATCTCTGGGCGGCGACGGTCCCACCACGACCGGGAGTTTGTGATTCTCGTGCCATTCTTTAGAACCAACGGATCTGGTGGCGGCCCGAAGGAGTTTGCCTTTTCTTCATCCATGTTCGCCGCGTTCGGAGATTTTGGGTCACCATCGGCCCCACGACGTAAAGAAGTGATGTGAAGCAACTGCATGAGGCGAGAATGGTCTTGCTCGGCAGAAAGAGAGCCTGCAGCATTTGAGTTCACGGGTTGTTGCTGACTGGCCCGATTTGGGCCGACCGGCACAACCATGAACACGAGAATAAGCAGGGCGAAGCTATCCCGGGCAGTCTGAATCGTAGACATAATGAAATCCTATCGGGATGAGATGTCCAACTTGTACGCCAGGGATTGTCGCACGATCAAACCAGCGTGGGGCATCAGCGAGTGAAGCCGCAGATCAGCGTATCTCTGTGGCCTCGGTGATTGCTGGCCCATTGGAATCGGTCGATTTCAGCTTGTCCAATTCGCTGAGCGTCTTCTGCCAGGCCTGTGCGTTTTTCTTCGTGGAGACCGCTTCTGGATCGCGGTAAAAAGTGAGAAGGTTCTCTTTTAACTCCGGCGTGATCTTCTGGAAGTTATCACGAGCAAGTTGATCCAAAAGATGGCCGTAGGCCTTGTCCGTCAGCGCGTACTCTCCCGCATGAGTCATTTTCCCAGTGTCGAAATCCGTATTGGTGAGATGTAAATCGTTCTTACGAACTTCTTTCAACAGGCCGCGATAATCATCGAGCGTATGGTCAACGCTCGCAATATAGAGGTCTTCGGTTTTCCGCGTGGGAACTTTAAAATCAAGGGCTTTGAACGGACCTACCTTCGGAACAAAGCGCAGGAAGAAGGCCAGCACTTCGGTTCCGAATCCCGGCTTGCGGTACCCTTTCCCCCACTCGCGTTGATACTTGGCCCGCGATAGGTAGTAGCGGAACTTGCGGGCGTTGAAGTTGGGGGTTTCCGCGACTATTTCTTTTTTACGGGCGACCAACGCAACCCGTGTCATTTGCGGAATAATCCGGCTGATGGCGCGACGAAACGTTCCAATCGCCAGATCTTCATTCTTGATTACGTCGGTCAGCGGAACGCCGTAGGTATCTTGAAACGCCCGCTCGAGAACGGGCTTCGAAACTTCAAAGCCGATGAAGTCGTGATAGCGATCGGAGGTGTACCGGTTCTTCGCGACCTGCGTCATGTCGAAACCGAACTCGGTTTGAATGTGCGCCTTGGGATTATCTTCATAGGTCACCGACGAGCCAAATTTCTCACGTAATTTCGGGAACAAAATCGCCACTGACTGATTCACCGCCGGATGGCCCATGTTATCGGCCGAGTAGTGAGCGAGGGCGCCCAGGGCGAAGGCATACTCGTTGAGGTCGGAGGCTTCTTTGACAAGGTTGACGATGAAGTCACCGCTCCGCACATAGTGGGTGAGATCGCTGAAGTACTTGTTCCCAAAGGGGTAGTAACCCATGTCTTGCACGAGCGATCCACCGTAGGCAAAGGCGTGGGCTTTCCGCAGATCTTCCGGACTTGAACCCGGAAACCGGTGCACGAGCATTGGCTGGATATCATCTTTCCAAAGCAGGTCGACCACTTCCTCGTGCGTTAAAACAGAATACGCAGAGCTGCCGCCCGTAAGACTAAGGAGCACGGCGACGGCCATCAGGACTTGGGTCAGACTGCGCGAGCTCTTCATAGGTGAGTGGCCTTCCGCCAGAAGGTACACGATCACGATCCATGACTGCCAAACAGCTTTCCCTGCAAATTGCCTGAGAACCTCTTTTAGTTGCCCGATTGCGGGCAAGGTTGGCCGCATACGGTGTTTCCGATCAATGTGTCCAGCAATTTTCTCGCTACCAGAAAATCACGCATACAAAGTACAGCCACAATCTAGTGTCTTTACAAGGTTCGCGTTAATGACAGGGCGCGAATTGAGTCCTACCTTAGGCTAGCGTCGCGACCCGAGAGCAACGCGCCGCAGAATTTTGACCCTGAGCAGGCGAGGAGATCACATGAGCATTTGGACAGTGTTGTTCATTATCTTGCTGATTGCATGGTTGTGCGGCTTTACGGTGTTTCACGTGGCAGGCGGATTGATCCATCTGCTGCTGATATTCGCCGTTATTTCGCTCATCCTGCATTTCGTTTTGGGCAGACGCGCAGTTTAAACGTTGAGCGGTCGGCGCACGGCCCACAGCGTGCGCTGGCCTCTCGTCTTCTTCGCAATCCAAACTACAGGAAATACCTTAGGGCGCACCGGTGTGCCGCAATGATCCAATAACCGGGAGCGCCGGAGAGCCATCGGCACCCCGCGCCGGTTAGCAAATTACTCCTAAAAAGCACTTACTGATGTCCCAGCAGGGCTTGTCTGTCGACCGGAGCCGGACCGAGGCACGGATGGAAAGCATGGCCGCCTGTCACCTGCGGAGAAGACCATGAAGAGATCGTCCGTCAACGAAGTAATGCCAGGGGATGGGGCTGAAAATCTAGCAGCCCTGCCAAAAACCAATGGCAAGACAAAAACGTCACAGGAAACGCTTGAACTGAACGTAATCCTGGCCAGCCTGCAGAGTATGCGGAACGGAGATTTTAGCGTCCGATTACCGGGTACATGGGTGGGATTGTCGGGGAAAATCGCCGACACCTTCAACGAGATCGTAGCCGCCAATCAACACATGGCGCAGGAGTTGAAGCGGGTCGGTCAAGCGGTCGGCAAACAGGGAAAAACGCGAGAACGGACGCGGTTCCATGAATCTCGAGGCGACTGGGGCGAAATGGAGGTCTCGGTCAATACGTTAGTGGAGGATCTCCTGCGGCCCACGGCTGAAGTGACCCGAGCCATCGCCGCAGTGGCGCAGGGCGACCTGACGCAGACTGTTCGTCTCGATGTGGACGGCCGCCCCCTGGAGGGCGAGTTCCTGCGATCCGCAAATCTTGTCAACACGATGATTCAGCAGTTGGGCGTGTTTACAGCGGAAGTAACCCGCGTAGCCCGCGAAGTGGGCACCGAAGGTAAGTTGGGCGGCCAGGCGCAAGTTCCTGACGTCGCCGGAACCTGGAAGGACCTTACCGATAACGTGAACCTGATGGCCAGCAACCTGACTGGCCAGGTCCGAAACATCGCCGAAGTCGCAACGGCTGTGGCCAGTGGCGATTTATCACGAAAGATTACGGTCGACGTCCGCGGTGAAATTTTGCAGTTGAAAGAAGCCATCAACACGATGGTGGACCAGTTGCGCTCGTTCGCTTCGGAAGTGACGCGTGTGGCTCGCGAGGTCGGTACCGACGGAAAACTCGGCGGCCAAGCCGTTGTACCTGGTGTCGCAGGAACCTGGAAAGATCTGACGGACTCCGTCAACGCCATGGCCGGAAACCTCACGGCCCAGGTCCGAAACATCGCTGAAGTCACGACCGCTGTGGCTCGCGGCGACTTGTCGCGAAAGATTACCGTCGACGTTAAGGGCGAAATTCTCGAGTTGAAAGACACCATCAACACGATGGTGGACCAGTTGAACGCGTTCGCGGGCGAAGTGACGCGCGTGGCCCGCGAAGTTGGAACGGAAGGCAAGCTTGGTGGTCAGGCACAGGTCCCAGGTGTCGCCGGAACCTGGAAAGATCTCACCGACAACGTGAACTTTATGGCCAGTAACCTGACTGGTCAGGTGCGTAACATCGCCGAAGTCGCGACAGCTATTGCCAGCGGTGACTTGTCGCGCAAGATCACGGTCGACGTCCGCGGCGAAATCCTGCAGTTGAAAGAAACGCTGAACACGATGGTGGACCAGCTCAATCGGTTCGCCGGCGAAGTGACGCGTGTGGCCCGCGAAGTGGGAACTGAAGGACGACTCGGCGGTCAGGCAAACGTGCCCGGCGTCGCCGGAACCTGGAAAGATTTGACGGACTCCGTGAACTCCATGGCCGGTAACTTGACTGGCCAAGTCAGAAACATTGCCGAAGTCACCACAGCCGTGGCGCGCGGCGACTTGTCACGCAAGATCACGGTCGATGTGAAAGGCGAAATTCTTGAGCTTAAGAACACCATCAATACGATGGTGGACCAGCTCAACGCGTTCGCCGGCGAAGTGACGCGTGTGGCCCGCGAAGTCGGTACGGATGGAAAGCTCGGCGGTCAGGCGCAAGTGCCGGGCGTTGCCGGAACCTGGAAGGATCTCACGGACAACGTCAACTTCATGGCCAGCAACCTGACGGGCCAGGTGCGAAACATCGCCGATGTGGCGACGGCCGTGGCCCGCGGCGACTTGTCACGCAAGATTACCGTCGACGTGAAAGGTGAAATTCTTGAGCTGAAAGACACCATCAACACGATGGTGGACCAGTTGCGTTCGTTCGCGTCGGAAGTGACTCGTGTTGCTCGCGAGGTCGGTACCGACGGAAAACTGGGTGGCCAGGCAGTCGTGCCCGGCGTCGGCGGCACGTGGAAAGATTTGACCGACTCCGTGAACTCGATGGCCAGCAACCTGACTGCTCAGGTGCGAAACATCGCCGAAGTGTCGACGGCTATCGCGAGCGGCGATTTGTCAAAGAAGATCACGGTCAACGTGAGCGGCGAAATTCTGCTGCTGAAGGAAACCATCAACACGATGGTGGATCAGCTCAACGCCTTCGGTGCAGAAGTCACGCGTGTGGCTCGCGAAGTCGGCTCCGAAGGGAAACTGGGTGGGCAAGCGCAAGTACCGGGAGTGGCCGGAACCTGGAAAGACTTGACCGACTCCGTGAACTCGATGGCCGGAAACCTTACGGCGCAGGTGCGAAACATCGCGGAAGTCACGACCGCTGTGGCCCGCGGCGACTTATCTCGCAAGATCACGGTCGACGTCCGAGGTGAAATTCTCGAACTCAAGAACACCATCAACACGATGGTCGACCAGCTTAACGCATTCGCTGGTGAAGTGACCCGCGTCGCCCGCGAGGTGGGTACGGACGGAAAGCTCGGTGGTCAGGCTCAGGTGCCGGGCGTTGCTGGAACCTGGAAAGATCTCACCGACAACGTGAACTTCATGGCCAGCAACCTGACAGGCCAGGTGCGAAACATCGCGGAAGTCGCGACTGCTATCGCTAATGGCGATTTGTCGAAGAAGATCACCGTAGACGTCCGCGGCGAAATCTTGCAGCTGAAAGAAACGCTGAACACAATGGTCGAGCAGTTGCGATCGTTCGCTGCCGAAGTGACGCGCGTTGCTCGCGAAGTCGGTTCCGAAGGCCGGCTGGGTGGGCAGGCCAACGTGCCCGGAGTTGCTGGAACGTGGAAAGATCTCACGGACTCCGTGAACGCCATGGCTGGTAACCTGACAGCGCAGGTGAGAAACATCGCTGAAGTTACGACGGCTGTGGCCCGCGGCGATTTGTCGCGCAAGATCACGGTCGACGTAAAAGGCGAAATTCTCGAGCTCAAGAACACCATCAACACGATGGTGGACCAGTTGAACGCGTTTGCGGCGGAAGTAACGCGTGTAGCCCGCGAAGTCGGTACAGAAGGAAAACTTGGCGGACAGGCGGCAGTGCCTGGTGTCGCTGGAACCTGGAAAGATCTCACCGACAACGTGAACGTCATGGCGGCAAACCTGACTGAACAAGTGCGCGGCATTGTGAAGGTCGTTACCGCTGTGGCCAACGGCGATCTGACCCAGAAGCTGACGGTGAACGCGAAGGGCGAAGTCGCCGCTCTCGCAGAAACCATCAACAACATGACGGGTACACTCGCCACCTTCGCCGATCAGGTGACCACAGTCGCCCGCGAAGTCGGTGTGGAAGGCCGGCTTGGTGGACAGGCGAACGTTCCCGGCGCGGCTGGTACCTGGAAAGACTTGACGGGCAACGTTAACCTGCTCGCCGATAACCTCACCAACCAGGTTCGAGCCATTGCCGAAGTGGCGACCGCTGTCACCAAAGGTGACCTCACGCGTTCGATTCAGGTGGAAGCCAGCGGCGAAGTCGCGGAGTTGAAGGACAACATCAATACGATGATTGACAACCTTCGACTCACAACCGATCGCAATACCGAACAAGATTGGCTCAAGACAAACCTCGCACGCTTTACGGGTATGCTTCAGGGCCAGCGCGACCTGGCTACTGTAGGCCGCATGTTGCTTTCTGAGCTCGCTCCGCTGGTCAATGCGCAACAGGGCGTGATCTACCAGATGGAAAGCGAGGACGGCGGCGGCCTTGTCCTGCTGTCAGCCTTCGCGGATGACGGAGATAACGGTCACCTGCGACAGTTAAGGATTGGCGACGGTTTGGTTGGCCAAGTTGCGGCGGAGAAGCGACGCATGCTGATCGCAGATCTGCCGGATAGAACGGTTCCTATCCGTTCGGGACTCTTCGCATCCGTTCCGAGAAACGTGATCGTACTGCCCGTCTTGTTCGAGGACCGAGTTAAGGCAGTCATCGAACTCGCGTCCCTCGGCACTTTTACCGCATCTCATCTTGCCTTCCTGGAGCAATTGACGGCCAGCATCGGGATCGTTCTGAACAGTATCGAAGCCACCATGCAGACGGAAGGCCTGTTGAAGCAGTCGCAACAGTTGGCGGCGGAACTGCAGGCGCAGCAGAAAGAGTTGCAGCAGACGAACGAGCAGCTTGCTCAAAAAGCGCAGCAGCTCGCCGAACAGAACGTCGAAGTGGAGCGGAAGAACCAGGAAATCGAACAGGCCCGTCGCGCTCTGGAAGAAAAAGCCAAGGAGCTTGCTCTTACCTCAAAGTACAAATCCGAATTCCTGGCCAATATGTCTCACGAGCTGCGCACGCCGCTGAACTCGATTCTTGTGCTCGGTCAGCAGCTTAGCGAGAATCCGGACCACAATCTCACGCCAAAACAGGTCGAGTTCGCCCGAACGATTCACGGTGCCGGCACCGACCTGTTAAATCTGATTAGCGACATTCTCGACCTGTCGAAGATCGAATCCGGAACGGTTTCCGTCGAGGCCGAGGAAGTGTTCTTTACCAATCTGCTTGAAATGGTCGCTCGTCCGTTCCGCCACGAAGCGGAGAACCGCAGGCTGGCGTTCGAGGTTCAGTCGGATTCGAATTTGACGCGCAGCCTGGTAACGGACTCGAAGCGCTTGCAGCAAGTTCTAAAGAACCTGCTGTCGAACGCATTCAAGTTCACTGAGCACGGTTCCGTGAAGCTGGCCGTGAAATTAGCCAAACACGGATGGAGCGAAGACCATCCCATCCTTAGCGGGGCCGCCTCCGTGGTTTCGTTCGAGGTAGCGGACTCCGGCATCGGCATTCCGCCGGATAAGCAGCGCATCATCTTCGAGGCGTTCCAACAGGCAGATGCCAGCACGAGCCGCAAATACGGCGGAACCGGATTGGGTCTTGCCATCAGCCGCGAACTCGCCAGCTTGTTGGGAGGTGAGATTCAGCTGAGGAGCACTCCGGGCCAAGGCAGCACGTTTACGCTGTACTTGCCGTTGACTTATGTGGGCCCATCTGCGACGAAGTTGTCGCCCGCGGACCTCAAGACGCAAGTATCGTCGCTGAGCATATCGAATATTGTCGTGAACGAGCGCCCGGTCGAGCACATTCCCGACGATCGTGAAAATCTGCAACCCGACGAAGCGGTGCTTCTGATCGTTGAGGACGATCCGCATTATGCGCGTGTCCTCTGCGATCTCGCGCGTGATAAGGGTTTCAAGGTCCTGGTGGCGTTGCGCGGATCGGAAGCGTTAGCTCTGGCGCGTGAGTTCCATCCGACCGCAGTCTCATTGGATGTCTTCCTTCCGGATATGCTTGGCTGGACCGTGTTGAACCATCTCAAGCAGGATCCGGCGACGAGACACATCCCGGTGCAGATGTTGACACTGGATGAAGACCGTCAACATGGACTGGCTCGCGGAGCCTTCGCGTTTGTAACTAAGCCGACAAGCCATGAGGAATTGGACTCGGCGTTGGCGCGGATCAAGCAATATTCAGCGCCCCGCCGTAAGCGCCTGCTCATCGTGGAAGACAATCCCGCCGAACAGTTCACCATTCGCGAGTTGCTGGGGCACGATGACATCGATGTGATTGTGGCGGCAACTGGTGGCGAAGCGCTGGAACTGGTCGAGAGCGATACCTTCGATTGCGTCGTGCTCGACCTGCGCCTTCCTGACATGTCGGGTTTCGATATCCTGGAACGTATGCGGGATATTCCGACCGTCAAGGATCTGCCTGTTGTTGTCTTTACAGGGAAAGAGTTGTCGCCGGAAGAGGATGCCCGGCTGCACACTCTTGCTCGCAGTGTAGTAGTCAAGGGAGTTGAATCGCCGGAGCGTCTGCTGGATGAGACCGCCCTGTTCCTGCATCGCATCGTTGCGGATCTTCCGAAAGAAAAACAGACGATGTTGGACCGCTTGCATCGATCGGATGAAGCGCTTGTCGGCAGGAAAGTGCTGGTAGTCGATGACGACATGCGAAACATCTTCGCCTTGAGCAGCGTTCTGGAACGCCGCGGAATGGCGGTGCTCACAGCCGGTACGGGACGCGAGGCGATCTCGATTCTTGAAACTACGCCCGACGTCGCGATCGTCCTGATGGACATCATGATGCCGGAGATGGACGGATATGCAACGATGCAAGTGATCCGGCAGAACTCCTCGTTCCGGCGTTTGCCGATCATTGCACTAACAGCGAAGGCTATGAAGGGAGATCGAGAGAAGTGTCTGGAGGCCGGCGCCTCTGAATACCTTGCGAAACCGGTCAATACCGAGCAGTTGCTTTCAGCGTTACGGATGTGGCTGCATCGATGAGCACAGGTTTCAATGCGGATCTGAGTGGTAAGGTATCCACACCCGCATTTATTAGGCCCATGAATTCACAGGACAGAGTCAACATCTTGATGGTAGATGATCAGCCGGGCAAACTGCTCAGCTATGAAGCCATCCTGTCCGATCTGGGCGAAAACCTGATCAAGACCAGTTCCGCGAAGGATGCGCTCGAGAAACTGCTCAAAATTGATGTTGCTGTTGTGTTGATGGACGTGAGCATGCCTGAAATTGATGGGTTCGAGCTCGCGGAAATCATTCGGCAACATCCCCGCTTCCAGAAGACTGCGATCATCTTCATTTCCGCGGTACATCTCACCGACCTGGATCGTCTCAAGGGGTATCAACATGGCGCCGTAGACTATCTGTCGGTGCCCATTGTGCCCGAAGTGCTGCGCGCAAAGGTGAGGGTATTTGCAGAGCTTCACCGGAAAAATCAGCAACTGGAGCGTCTGAATTCCGAACTGGAGCGCAGGGTCGCAGAGCGAACCGTGGAGCTCGAGCATAAAGCCCGCGACCTTGAAAAACTGAATGTCGAATTAGCCCAAAAGAACCAGGAACTGGATGCGATCGTGCAGACCGCTCCCGACATCATCTTCAGCAGAAATCCGGATGGAAGCAGGGACTACATCAGTGGAAGATTCTATGAGTACACTGGCGCTTCTCAAGGCTCGGCTTCCGGCTTCGGGTGGCTCGACTATGTCCACCCGGATGACAAGACATACAGTCTTGCTCAGTGGATCCATTCAGTAGAGACAGGGGAGACTTACGAGTCCGAGTACCGCCTGCGTGGTGCTGATTCACAATACCGATGGTTTCGCGCGCGCGCGGTGCCGTTGCGTGATACTCAAGGCGCGCTTCAGAAGTGGTACGGAACCTGCTCCGACATCCACGACAGCAAAGTGCTCGAACAGTCTATCCGCGAGAATGCAATTGAACTGGAGCGGATGGTTGAGAGTCGCACTGCGGCCCTGAGGCGGCTGTCGAACCGGATGATGACGTTGCAAGACGAGGAGCGCCGCCGGATCGCGCGTGAGATTCATGACGGTTTAGGTCAGGAGCTGGCAGCGGCCAAAATGATCCTCGATGGAATTCTCTCGAAGGATTCGTCTCCCGCCATGCAACACGCCTCCATGGAAGCAAGTCAGTTGGTGGATCGTGCGATCCAACAGGTTCGAACAATCTCACATCTGCTACATCCGCCTTTGCTGGACGAAGTTGGTTTGATCTCCGCTCTGCGCTGGTTCCTCGAAGGGCTGTCGGACCGGAGCGGCATCAATGTGCGGTTGGATGTGCAGCCGCCTGATTTTTCTCGGCTGAAGTCGGAAGTCGAAACCGCCATCTTCCGTATCGTGCAAGAGGCTCTGACGAATATGTTCCGCCATTCGGGGGCAAGGAACGGGAACGTCAGTGTTGTGCAGAAAAACGGAACGATTCTGGTTACAGTGCAGGATGACGGGAAAGGCATCGAAGAACAGGTTATTCAGTTTAGGCCGGAAAGCGTTGGCGTCGGAATTGGCGGTATGCGCCAGAGAGTGATGGAACTGGGCGGAAGCTTGCGCCTCTCAAATGCAAATCCCGGCACGATTGTCGAGGTCATCATCCCGATCGTTCAGCACGAGCGCTCTGGAGTGCAGGTCCCCGCGTAAGGCTGTTTGGTGTCGACTACGCTGCTTTCTTCTGATCAACCCGCTTCGGCACGTTCTGCTCGTCTGCCTTGATCTCCACTTGCTCGTGCTTGATGTCCAAACGCAACCTGTTGTAGACGCTCATGTACTGATTGGCCACCCAGACCAGTGCAAAGAAGGCAAGAACGTAGCCACGCCAATCCGGCAGCAGCATTTTGAACCGGGTGATGATCAAGAAGCCCGCAGTTACGTAATGGCTGAAGCAATATTCACAGGTGAAGAGATAGAAAAATTTCCTGCGTAAAACGTTGGCCGAACCGGACGATTCGCGCTGGCAGTACTGGCGCGGCTCGCGAAAAACTTCCTCGTGCGTCACCGTCCAGGCGACGCAGGCAATCGGGATTGCCAGAAGAAACATCCACGCGACTTGTAATCCCAGTGCCATGAAGATCCGATTGGATGTCAGTGGCGATGATTGTGTCGCCAACTAGCCCGACCATTACGATGCGCGCACCTGCCCATAATTCAAGAGACTAACGATAAAGACTCCACCGCAGATATTTCCCAGAGTTGCAAATGCGAGCCAATGAAGGTACGTACCGGCGGAGAGTGAGCCGAATTCTACGCTGGTAAGAATCTCGCAACTGCTCGCGATACAGTGGGCGAAATGTCCAACTCCCACGAGGAACGTCAACAGGTAAATGACGGCCAACTGTCCAATCGTCCAATGACTAGCGGTGACGGTCCATGCGACGAGGGCGATGAGCCAGCCGCCCACCACGCCGCTCCAAAATATATGCGCCGGTGTCCCCGAGGTTGCAGCTTCGCCCAGCGCGACCAGTTGTGAGAGGATTTCCGGCTTGAGCGCGGAAGTTCTAGCCGCCAAAAGCGCAAAGAGCCATGCGCCAAAGATGTTTGCGCAGAAGACGACTGCCCACAGGCGGAACATGCTTCCCAGGTTGCGCCGTTCGTCCAGTACGAGGACGACCGGGTATAGCGTGTTCTCAGTGAAAAGCTGTGCGCGGCCAATGATCACGGCAATAAATCCCAACGGATAGGCCAAGTATGGAACGAAGTCTCCGGTGGCGCCGCTACCGGCGAGACTCTTGCAGGACGCCACGCCGAGGCCGGTAAGACCCATTGTGAGGCCACCAGCAATACCGGAGAAAAGCAGCTTCATCATGGAACGCTGCAATTCTCCGCGCGCATTATCCAGAGCTGCCTGAAGAATCTCCTGCGCGGTAAACCGGCGTGTCTCTAACTGGGATTCTTCGCTCATCTACGAAAGCGCCTCAGGAAATCTTCCTCATCACGGTTTATTACGACGAACTCTACACAATCTCACCGATGCTGATTGCTGAATGTTGTCGTTAGAGTGGGGAACTATTGGACGGGCACTGTCCTTTGGGAGTGACTGCACACGGCGGCCCTCGTCGGGCCTTTGCAGTTTGACCGACTTGGAAGCCGCCCTTGCCCGTCCTTTGACAAGCAAGGGCGAAGCGACCTCGAGTTAGCGTGCCGCACCCCGTGCAAAATGCGTGATCAGCGAGATCAAGAAAAGAACCAGGAAGATCACGAAAAGAACCTTGGCGATCCCGGCAGCAGCAACCGCTACACCGGCGAACCCCAGCACTCCCGCGATCAACGCGATTACCAGAAAGACTAACGCCCAATAAAGCATGCTTTTCCTCCTGAGGCTTTACGCCACTCAGGGAGGATAGGAATCTGCGGGAATGATAAACATCCGGTGGAACACCCAAATGACCGGCGATTACTCTGTAACTCAGCGCTGATAACTTTCTGTTTAAGGAAGGAGCAGGTGCCGATCCGTCCCAGAGGATCGGCACCCGCTTGGGGGGCGTTGTGTCGAGTAGAGATTGCAGATTATTTATTCCATCTCGAGCTCACAATAGGGTGAAGTCTGTAGAAATGGCGTGTGTTCCCAAGTGGTCCCCAGCTAGGGCGGTTCTCGGGAAAGATATGCCTCCTCGTACTGCCTCCGCCGGATATGAGCCATCCCTGCTCACCAGTTACGGTATGCCCAGACTATAAAAAGCGTGTGTGCTGAACTTGAGCACTGAGTGAGGAAAAAATGAGACCACTGTCTTCCGCATTGCCGAGATGTCTCCTGGTATTGAGCATTTGCGTGTTGTGTGCCGGTGTCAGCTGGTCAGCTGACGAAAAAGGATCCGATATTGACAAGCGGATTGACAATTCCGCGAAGGTGCTGGACGAGATTATGTCCGTAAAGGACAAGGCCATTCCGGACAAGGTAATGAAAGATGCCAAATGCATCGCCGTAATTCCGTCGATGGTCAAAATTGCCGTTGGGTTCGGCGGCAGTCACGGGAAGGGCGTGGCTACTTGCCGCACTGCTTCCGGTGCATGGAGCGCCCCTGCCCCGGTCACGATCACTGGCGGAAGCTGGGGATTGCAGCTGGGCGGACAAGCCGTGGATCTCATCATGGTTGTTATGAATCAGTCGGGAATGGATCACCTGCTCTCAAGCAAATTTAAGCTTGGAGCTGATGCATCCGCTGCGGCCGGCCCAGTCGGTCGGGACGCAGGTGCCGATACCGATATCAAGATGCGCTCTGAGGTGCTGACCTATTCACGCGCCCGTGGTCTCTTTGCGGGAGTTGATCTGAATGGAGCGTCGCTGACGCAAGACAAAGACGAAACCCGCTTGCTCTAGGGCAAATTCGTGCCGTTCTCGGACATTCTTGACGGCAAGGTCGAACCGACTGCCTCCAGCAGGCCGTTCCTCTCGGCTGTGCGCAAGTACTCTGAGCAAGCCAAGCAATCGAACAACGTAATGCCATCGGGATCGGAAACGATCGCTGAGCGGTAACCGAACTGTAGAAACACTTTTGGAAGGGCTCGCTGTAAAGACACACCAACTTCAAACGTCGTCAACGAGGAACTATGTACACGATTTTAATGGTGGTGCTGATTCTCTTGTTACTCGGTGCTTTGCCAACCTGGCCATACAGCCGCTCTTGGGGATACTACCCGAGCGGAGGATTGGGGCTTGTCGTAGTCATCGTGCTCGTCCTGCTCCTTGCCGGCCGGTTGTAAGTGGGCAAAGAACTGAAAGTGTAGAAAGTTAAATCGTGGTGGTGGGACGAAAAAGTCCCGCCACTTTTTTAAATCCGCTCAGTAGCAACAAAAATGGCAAAGACGCGATCAGATCAAGGGTAGACAGCAAGCGACCCTTCTATCAATCGTGAAATGGTGGAAGGCCACTAGTAACAGTTTCGTGAGGAGCGAGCATGTCGAGTCATCAAAATTCTGCCTACAACGGAGAAACTGTATTCCGTATCCCTCCGCGATCAGCACCGGGCGTCCGTTACGCATCTGATGTCAGAAGAATGCGGCCGCCGGTCTCACAAGTTCGTCCAAGAATTGCGCAAGCGCCTGATGAAATTTGGGGACGCTATAACAATTATCGAACGAATGGAGTGGCGGTCTCGGCGGCAATTCACATTGCTGTCATTGGACTTCTGCTCAGTGGGATCTTCGTCAGCCATCAGATCATTCAGAAGCCCACCCACGAAACTGTGACCCTGATAGCACCTACGCCTGATTCCTATGCGCTACCCGTAGCCAAGAAGGTTATCAGCGGCGGCGGTGGCGGCGGAAGTCATGACGTATTGCCGGCGCCGAAAGGACATCCGCCCAAGGTAGCGATGCAGCAGATAACACCGCCTACCATCGTGATGCACAATGAACGGCCGAAACTAACGGCCGAGGCGACTGTCGTTGCGCCTCCTCAAGTGCATCTGGCAGACAATCACATTCCGACAATGGGCCTTGCGAATGCTCCCGTCATGCCCGCTGCGCCTCCGTCGAATGGTGTTGGTTCAGGTGGTGGAATTGGATCGGGTTCGGGCGGAGGACTTGGAGTCGGACACGGTCCTGGAATTGGAGCAGGTAGCGGTGGCGGCATCGGAGGAGGGGTTTACAAAGTTGGCGGCGGGATCTCAGCCCCGACTGCAATTTCCGCACCCGATCCGGACTACACGGAAGAAGCGCGCCGCGCGAAGAAACAAGGAACCTGCGTTCTTTGGCTGATCGTGGATTCAGCGGGACATCCTCGAGATGTGAAGGTAATTCGTGGTCTCGGCTTCGGTCTGGATGAAAAAGCTATGCAGGCCGTCAAGGAATGGAAGTTTCAGCCCGCCCTGAAAGATGGTCGGCCAGTAGATGTTCAGATCAGCGTCCAGGTGGAATTCCACTTGTACTGAGAGAAACTGTCGGTTTGCTACCCTACAAACCGGAAATTCGCAGTTCAACACTGCAAATCCGCACTTCGGTGCGGATTTTTTTTGTAGGTTTTCGGCCCCTTAGGTTCCGGAGAGCTTAGTCCTTACATACTCTCCTAAGGGGGTTTACAGATGTGACCCGATAGAAGAGAAACGGCTAATTCCCTACTCTGACACCAGTTCGCGTGCGTTTCCAGGCGAACCAACTCTAGCAAGTCGGTGTAAGGAGGCCAAACGTGGCTACTTGTGCGATTTCAACAGCGGAAGTAAATGTGGTCCCTTCGACGGGCGCCAAAGTCCGCGATGATTCTCAAATAAATCTTGTAAAGCGCGCGCAGGCCGGCGATGAAGAGGCCTTTGCAACATTGTTTCAGCAGCACAAGAACCGCGTCTATTCCGTGTGCCTCCTGATGACCAAGGATGTCGCCGAAGCTGAGGATCTGACACAAGAAGCTTTCCTCCAGGTATTTCGCACGGTAGGTTCCTTCCGCGGCGATGCCGCGTTCTCGACCTGGCTCTATCGGGTCGCAGTGAACACCGTACTGATGAAACTGCGCCGGCGTAAGTCTCCTCCGACGGTTTCTCTCGATGAGCCGGTTCACTCCGAGTCTCCTTCGTTGCACCGCGATTTCGGCAAGAGCGACCCTGAATTGTCTGGTGTCGTCGATCGGATTGCACTGCGTCGCGCTTTGCAGGAGCTTCCGGAAGGCTGCCGCAAGATCTTCGCACTGCACGAGGTCGAGGGCTACCAGCATCACGAAATCGCCCAGTTGCTCGATTGCTCCATCGGAAACTCCAAGTCTCAACTACACAAAGCCAAGCTGAAGATGCGCGCTTTGCTTTTCCCGAAAACCAAAATTCGCCGGCGCTCCAAGGGTGCTGTCCGTGAAAGCGATCTTCTGGAAATGAGCAGTGCACGCCAGCCCCGCTAAGAAGGTGCAGGCGCGTAAGAAACCAAGCAAGTTGTAGCTCGTAAGCCAGGAGAGAAAACGGTGGTAGGCGCAATCGTAATCGCAGAGAACGGGGGAGCGTCGGGCAACGGCGCTGATGCAGCAGTTCGTCGGCTCGACTCCACCTGGGGCTGGCGCACACGATTGGCTTCAATCCCCGTCATCGGATGTTCAACTATCGTCCGCACTGTTGAATATTTAAGGCAAAGTGGAATCGACGAAATTTCTGTATTCGGCGGAAGGTCTCGTGGACCCCTGGCCAGCAGCGCCCCAAGTGATAGCGAAGCCGAGGCTTGGCGAAGTGCCGCCCGGCAACTCATCGCTTATCGCGATGACGGTCTGGAAACCGTGCTATTGATTTGCGCCTCCGGATACGTCGAACTCGACCTGGAAGGATTGGTTGCACAGCATCGCAAAGAGCGCAACGTGGTTTCACGGGCTGCAGATAGGGATGGCGCGCTCGATGTTTGGGTGATCGATTCTCATCGCTTCGGCGTTGACACAGATCTCTCAACGCTGGGAAGCAGTTCGATCCCGCTATTTGAATTTCAAGGGTATATAAACCGCCTGCAGGGGCCGCAGGACGTGCGGCGTCTGGCGGCCGATCTCCTGACTGGGAAGTGCAGAATGCGCCCTCGCGGTACAGAGGTGCGACCGGGTGTATGGATTGACGAAGGCGCTCAAGTGGCGAAGGGTGCACGCGTTGTAGCCCCGGCATACATCGGTCAGGAAGCCAGGATTGCCGACGACTGCCTGATCACTCGCTGCAGCGACGTGGAAAGCAACTCCCAAGTGGACTTCGGGACTGCGGTGGAAGACACGTCGATTCTCTCCCAAACGTATGTGGGAATCGGCTTGGATCTGGCGCATTCGATTGTCGACGGAGAAGAGGTCTTGAATTTACATCACCGAGTGAGGCTGCATATTGCCGATCCCGTTGTGGTGCGGAGGAACTCACCTCAGCATGAGCAGCCCTATGTTGCTGCTGACTGCGAGGCGAGTTCCTCC
>JASLEQ010000138.1 GCA_030151135.1 Candidatus Sulfotelmatobacter sp.
ACGGCTGCTACCGCAAGATTACATACGCCGTTCGAACATAAACAGAAAGTGTTTCTGGCGCTTTTGTTCCCTGGATTGCTCGGGATTTTGGTCACGATCGGCTCTCGTCGACGATCCCTGGGAGCACTTCGAGTCCTCACCCTGATCGGGCTGCTTTGTTTGTCGGCGCTATGGATGACCTCTTGCGGAGGCGGTTCGAGCACTCCCAGCAACCCCGGGACGCCCACCGGCAGTTACAACGTGGTGGTGAATGCCACCACAGGCGGAAGCAGTCCCGTGACCGGATCGGTGAAGTTCACTTTGACCGTGACCCCGTAAAATCACTTGCCATGAAATCAAGCGCTCCGTTCGCGGAGCGCTTTTTTCTCGCTTGTCGCGAAGCGATCTGCCGGAGTGTTCTCTGCCCGAATTCTTAAGATCGCACGATCCGACCTTCGCGACTTTGTTTTTCGCGGTGCTTCTGCGAAACTGGCGACTGCGTGACTGCTGAACCGAGAAATCCCCCGGTCTATGGGTAAGATCCACGTTCTTTCCGAAAACGTCGCCAACCAGATCGCCGCCGGTGAAGTGGTGGAGCGTCCTGCGTCCGTGGTGAAAGAGATGCTGGAAAACTCTTTGGACGCAGGAGCGACCCGCATCAAGATCAGCGTCGAAGCGGGCGGGAAGAAGCTGATTCAGATCATCGACAACGGATGCGGCATGGTGCGAGACGATGCCATGCTTGCCTTCGAGCGCCACGCTACGTCAAAGATCAAAAATGCAGAAGACTTGCTGAACGTAGCCACGCTTGGATTCCGCGGAGAGGCGCTGCCTTCCATCGCGTCCGTGTCACGTTTGCGCCTGGAGACGCGCGCGGCGGACGAGCCATCCGGCACAGTTATCGAGATCAACGGAGGTAAGATTGCGCGCGTCGAAGAAGCTGGATTGCCGCTTGGCACCTCCATTACGGTCCGGGATCTTTTCTTCAATGTTCCTGCGCGAAAGAAGTTCCTGAAGGCTGAATCGACGGAGTTGTCGCATATTGCATCGTTGGTGACGCACTACGCGCTGGCGCATCCTGAAAAGCATTTCGAATTGCATTCAGCGTCGAACGCCATGCTTGTAGCCTCGCCGGTGGCTGGACACAGCGAGCGTGTGTATCAAGTATTCGGCAAAGACACTCTTGACCAGTTGATCCCGGTAGCAGCGCGGCAGGCTTTGGAACGGGCCGGCTTGCCGCAGCCTCCGCCATGGCGACGCAAGGAAGAAGACTCCGAAGAGGAGGGGTCGGCGACGAAAGAGCCCGGGGAGATGCGCATCCATGGCTTCATCTCGAAGCCTGAGATTCAGAAGCTCAACCGGAATTCGATCTTTATCTTTGTGAACGGGCGCTTGATCCGTGACCGCCTCGTGCAGCACGGCCTGACGGAGGCTTATCGGAACATCATTCCACCGGCCGTCTATCCAGTGGTGTTGCTGTTTCTAGAATTGCCTGCCGCCGAGGTCGACGTGAATGTGCATCCTTCGAAGACTGAGGTGCGTTTTCGGCAGCAGAGCGCGCTTCACGATTTCGTGCGAGACACGGTACGCGCGGCGCTGATGAAGGCGCGTCCGGTACCGCAGTTTGTGGCGGAGATTCGCGCTCATGCAACCGCGGGCCAGGCATTGACGCCAGGAGCGCTGACGCCCGGGGCCGATTGGCATCCATCCGAATCAGGCCTTCCGGCCTCTGGCTTTCAGCTTCCGAGAGGACCTGAAGAGCAAGGAGTGAGCGGCGGATTCTCGTTGCAATCTCCTGTTCAGCCGCCGATGTCGTCGCGGCTCCAGTTCGAAGGTGGGATCGCGGTGGAAGCGAATGCCGCAATTCCGGTGGCGCGCGGACTGGAGTCAGCGCCTCTGGCCCCGAACTTCGCACCCACGCTGGATCCGCGGCAGTTCGATGCTGTGCCGGACCACGGATGCTCCCCCGCGCTCGACGTTTCGGAAGAAGAGCCTACGTTGTCTGCCCTGGGCACGCTTCGTCCGCTCGGCCAGATTCGCAACTCGTTCATCCTCGCGGTGAATGAAGATGGGCTCTGGATTATCGATCAGCACGTCGCGCACGAGCGTGTGCTATTCGAGAGAGTGCTGAAACAACGGGCAGCGATGACAGTCGAGAGCCAGCGCTTGCTGATGCCGATCGTGCTGGAGTTGTCCCCCGCACAGCAGGCGGTATTTCATGAGATCTCCGAGGAACTGGAGCGCAACGGGTTTGAAGCGGAACCTTTCGGCGCGCGCAGCGTAGCGGTGAAGATCGCACCAGCGGGAGTGGATGCCGCTGCCGTCGAGCACATGCTGCACGAATTGCTTGATCAATTCGCGAGTGAAGATCAGTCGTTGAACCTCGAGAAGATCCGCACCCGCATTGCGGCGTCTATTGCGTGCCACGCTGCGATCAAGGTGAACATGCCGCTCGAGCAAAACAAGATGGAGTGGCTGCTGACGGAACTGGCGAAAACCGACCATCCCATGAGCTGCCCTCACGGCAGACCCGTCGTGCTGCGGTATTCTGTAAAGGATATTCAGAAGGCGTTTAAGAGAATCTAGCTATCAGCCGTCAGTTATCAGCGGTCAGCCGAAACATCCATGTTTGCTGAAAGCTGAGAGTTGACAGCTGCAAGCTTGTTTTATGACCGACCTCGAACTTCAACAACTACGGCGCGAGAAATGGCGACTGGAGGGAAGAGCCATCCGGACGATCGAGGCGGCGCGCGCGTTTTTGGAAGAAGTGGGGATGTGCTTCATGTATCCGCAGCGTCCGGCTCTGCTGGTGCCTACATTTATTGGAGCGTTCGTCGGATCAGACGACCGGCTTCCCGAATGGCGGCATGCATTCAAAGATCCAAGGGCGGCCGAAGCGACTGAGTTGATGGTGCGACTTCTGCGCGAGAAGACTGCGTTCGAAGCTAACCTCTTTGAGGAGAACAATGGCTTCCTCGTGGCGGCGTCGGTGTTTCCTTATTTCTACGCACTGACGGGAGAGCGTAATCCGAAACTCGCGCCCAAGGCGGGTTCGCGGTCTGCCTACTCGGCGCTCGCGTGCGACGCCTTTACGACGATCCAGCGCGATGGAGCGTTGTCGAAACAAAAACTTCTGGAGAAACTTGGTGGCGGCCTCTCGACGGCCGCGCTCGACAAGGCCCTGGCAGAACTTTGGTCAAAGCTGCGCATTACGCGCGTGGACTACAGTTCCAGTCAAGGCTCGGTGTGGGATTTGCTATATCGCTGGGCGCCTGACGCAGTCAAGGATGGAGTGCAACTCTCCGTTCCAGAGGCGCTTTCGGCGTTGGTCTCGAAATATCTGGATTGTGTGGTCGCTGTCGAGCAGGCTGAGCTCGAAATATTCTTCGGAAATTTCGTCGCACGCTCGAAGGTGAAAGAGGCAGTGAACGCGCTGTTGGCGGCGCGGGAGTTGAGCTTCGTGCACGTGGGCGGGAAATCGATGCTGCAGATCACGCCGGAGAAAATCGCGGCAGTTCCGGCGCCGCGCGGCG
>JASLEQ010000175.1 GCA_030151135.1 Candidatus Sulfotelmatobacter sp.
TAACGGAGCAGGAGAGCGTTCCGCGGCGGAGAACCTTCACCGGAGTATCGTCCGGAAAAGTGAGGTGGTAGTCAGCCGTGCGCAGGGCGTCAGCGTAGCCCTTGAGTTTTTCATCGCCACTGACAAACTTGACCGCATCGACTTGAGCCTTCTCGCCAGTTCCACCGCTTAAGAGGATGAAGAAATCCGCATTGCCGTTTTGACTGGCCTTTCCGAGATCGATTGTCCTGAGACGTTCCAGTTCCGGTTTGTAGTGCGCGACCGCGGCATCCGCTTTCGATGGACCGCCCGCCAGGGATGCCAGCCGGTCACGAGTTTCTGGAGTAGGCCGCAATCCATTCATCGAGAGCGCATAAGTGCGCAACGCCAGATCCTTATTCCCGCGCTTCTCGTAAATCTGGCCGAGATGATCTCCAACTTCGCCGTGGTGGCCGAGGTTCCAGGCAGCGGCTACATATTTCTCAGCCTTATCGAGATTGCCCTCCCCGAACTCAACCCAACCGAGCGTGTCCCAGTAAGCAATGAGCGATGGAACCAGGGGAAGATCTTTTTGAGTGAGGCGATCCAGCGAGATGTTGCGCAACGCGGCGGCTGTCGCCGAGACTGCGGATTCAGCGTATTGCTGCGCGCGATCGAGGTGAGACCCCTTCAGGGAAAGCTGGTACGCGATGTTGTTCCAGACGAGCGGCGTCGCATTCAACTCGACTGCGTGGTCGAAGGCGGCCAGCGCTTTGGTGTCCTGGCCAAGATTCAAATAAGCATCGCCCAAAGTGACCTGTAGTTCGGCATTGTCGGGCGTAAGCGAGATCGCTTTTTCGAGTTCGGGGACGGCAAGGCCGTACTTGTGCCACTCCGCGTACATCGCACCGAGATTGGCATGCGCGAACTTATCCAGCGGATTGTTCTCGATCTGCTTGTCAAAAGCCTTTACGGCATCGTCGTAATTGCGATCTTGCCAGTAAGTGCGTCCGAGATTGTTGTAAGCGAATTCGTCGTAGGGATTGACTTCAATCTGTTTTTTGAAGCAGACGATTGCCTGAGCGTCCTGGCGCGTTCCCAGATAGATCAGTCCCAGATTGTTCCAGGCGTACTTGTTCTTCGGATCGAGTTCTGTCGCACGTTTCAGCAATGCTTCTGCGACTTGAAGGTTGCCGGCGTCGGTAGCCGCGCGAGCGCTCTCAATCAAGTCGTCCGCTTTCATGTCAGCAGGAGGCACGATGCCTCCGGCCGAAGCATTCTCGACGGTTAACTGCTGCCCGAGGTCCGCCCCGACTGCGCGGCGAAACGATTCGTAGTCGGAAGCACGATCCACAGGAAGTTCGTCTTGATGCAGGATCAACGTGCGGCCGGCATCGAACATTCCGTTTTCGACCTTGTAGGTGGCCTGATAATCGGCGTAATCGCGCTTCAAAGAAAAAGCCAAGGGAACCTGTGCGGAGTACTTGGCAGGAAGCTCCAGTTTCACCTTGTAGGAATATTCGCCTTTCGGTCCAAGCTTGAGAGGTTCGGAGTCAGCGTCGGTGTCGTCGGTATCGACGTCAGGCAAGCTGAATTGCACCAGGGGCAAGGCGACCTGCGTCTTTTTCTTGGACCAATCAAGGAAGTTGGGCCGAGATACATCGTATGAGAGCTTAAAAGGCTCTTTGGTAGCCGCTGGATCGCTTACCAGAAGATGAGAGACATCGCCTCCGAGGCCGGAATTGATGTTTTCTGCGACCCTTTGCCAGTTCGACTCCGGAACACGGCGGAAGACTGAACGAAGCAGCAGTTCTTCATCCCCGCGGAATTCGTAACTGACGTGAGCCTCAAGTTTGCCAATCTCGTTGATCTTGCCATCGACCTCCGACCGCTCATAGTCCGGCATCGGCGTATCCGCGGGGGTTTCTTGAAGATGCGGCGCGGCAGCGTTCTTTGCCGTGGTTGGCGGGATTACTAGAGCCTGTTTGTGACGCAGGGTGTATGCCAAAAGCCGGAAGGGCGCCACTTCCGCGGTCGTATCCATCCAGACTTCCTGGTTGTTCAGCGGCAACATGGTGATGACGTGATCAAATTGCGATGGCGACGGAACATCGGGATCGAGTTTGCGGGCAGAGTTGATGAGCACCGAGTCGGCGTGCATACCTTCGGCCTCGAGAAGCGAAGCCAGCAAGGTGTGCTTGTCTTTGCAATCGCCGTACTGATCGTGCAGAACGTCGGCTGCAGCATGCGGTTGGTAGCGCCCAACTCCGAGCGAGAGGCTGACATAACGGAAGTTCAAGGCTACGAAATCGTAGAGAGCTTCCACCTTAGCCAGGTCTGTCGTTTTGCCTTTAGTGAGTTCTTCTGCCTTAGCGCGAACCTCAGGCGTCGGAGCGCGGCGGTCTTGCTCGAGACTGGCGTACCAGCGCCCGATCTGCTCCCAGGTTTCAAACGTCGTCAGCTGAATGTCGGGTCGGTCGTCATCAGGATGATGCTTTTTCTTTTTTTTCTCTTTATCTTTGTCTTCGTCCTCTCGCTGGAGGTGAGAGTGACCCCAATGATAGACGCGGCGTCCGTCCGCCTCCGTGATTTTAGGATCCATTCCCGGCTTGCATTTCAGCTTCAGCGCGCGTCCGGCTGGGACATCAACATCCAGAGTCTCGTCGAGGTCGATATTGCTCTTGTCGAAATCGTATTCTGCCCAGAACTGCCCCGTGGCGAGGGGCGTATGGATCACTGTGACCATGTCGTATTCGAGAATTTCTCCGGGCCGCAGGCCGGGAACCGTGATGTGCTTCTGCCGGTAGTCGGTGTAGACAGGCGCTTCACGTTCGATCGGGGCGCTAAGATCCTGGACCGCGTCATCTCCAGCCTTCACGACGGTGCCGTCTTCCTTTAAAACGCGGACATAAGGAATTTCAACGCGCTCATTTGCGGAGTTGTAACCCTCCTGCAGTTGTCCCCATTGCTGTACACCGGCTTCGCTTTGCACACGAATCCGCGCGATCGTCTCTTTACGGCCAGTCCCGTCGGCCTCGAAACGATAACGCGAATGCATTTGCTCGATGACAAACGACTCCTGGGCATAATCCGGCTTCGTGGTGACGACGGCGGACGCTGCCTTGTCGGCAGGCCCGGCGGATTTGTCACCGCTCTTCGTGGACTGCGGGGTTGTCTGGTTCGCAGCTCCAGGCTGCTGTGCGAGCGCGGCGGCCGGTATAAGGCACACCGCAAGAAGGGTCTGTAAAAAAGAAGGCATAGGGTGGAAACTCAATTATCCCATGCTCGGCTCCGCCAAAGAGTCGCGTCGGCAGAGAAGTGGATTGCGTCCCAGATCTTTCACGGGTGATGTTCTTAACATTCAATTTATTTTTCCCAACATTCCGGTGATTTCAATCACATTTTCCTGTTTCGCCTTTGAGAATCAGGAGTAGAATCCCGCTCATATACTCCTGTTTGGCCGCGATGCCAGGCAGCGTGACGCAAACTTAACTGCGCCACGATCTTTCCGTTCGGAGGTATGTATGGAAGATCGGGCCCCTGTCGTCTCCTCAACTGAGCAGTCCTCCACAACCACAACTTCGATCACAAAGCACGAAGGCCGTGGTGCGTGGGTTCTGACCGCGTATGGAATTTCGGGCCTCGCGCTTTTCGGAGTACTCGCCTACTTCTTCTCGGACTTCATCGCCCACTAGCGGCGGGGATGCAGTCGCGAACGGGCGTGCGCGCCTGCGGAAACGAAAGCTGTGTGTCACGCGACTGCGTATTCCTGCAATCGGCGACTTTGTGATCTCGGATTTTTGGGGAGCGATCCGTACCCACCGGGATTCTATAAATCAGGAATCTAGATTCTCCCATCTTCAATTGTCCTGTCCGCAGGAACCTCTGTCGGCTCGTGCTACAATGAGCGTCCTTAGGTTGCCGCCTTCGGCGTTCAGTCGTTAAATCCCACGCAAATTGCGTAACAACGGAAAGAGTCTTGCCCAAAAGCCCCACTCCCAGTGCGACGCCAGTCACCTACGCCGACGCCGGGGTCGACATCAGCCGCGCGAATCGCACCAAGCAGCGCATCAAGTACCTTGCACATAAGACTTTCACGAAGGGTGTCCTGAGCGAGATCGGCGGCTTCGGCGGACTGTTTGCCGTCGACCGAATCAAGTACGCAGATCCGGTGCTTGTTTCCAGTGTGGATGGTGTCGGCACGAAACTGAAGATTGCCTTCGACATGGATCTGCATTCCACGGTTGGCGCGGACCTGGTGAATCATTGCGTGAACGACATTGCGGTACAGGGTGCAGCACCGCTCTTCTTCATGGATTACCTGGCTACGGGGAAACTCGATCCGGCGGTCGCTGAAAAAGTGGTGGAAGGCATTGCGGACGCCTGCAAACATAATGGGTGCGCTCTGATCGGCGGCGAAACGGCCGAAATGCCAGGCTTCTATCCCGACGGGGAATATGACCTGGCAGGATTCATCGTCGGGGTTGTAGATCGCGAGAAGATCATTACCGGCAAGGATGTGCAGATCGGCGACATCATTCTCGGGTTGCCTTCAAACGGGCTGCACACCAATGGCTACTCGTTAGCTCGCAAGTTACTGTTT
>JASLEQ010000221.1 GCA_030151135.1 Candidatus Sulfotelmatobacter sp.
CAGTTGGGCGCTGGAGTTTCACGTAGAAGATGCCGACGGGAACGTGCTGCGCTTCGGCTCGGAACCGCTGGAAGGGCAGCAATCGGATCGGCTTCCGAGATAGGTAGATTTGGTTCCCGCGCTGAGCGCCGGACACTTCGAGGCGCACTTCGGCGGACGTTTAATCCCAACCATCCCGAAGGACTTGGTTAAGGTTTCCAAGGCTCGCATCAGGCGGGCTTAGAGGCCTCCGTGGAAGCGCGCGAAGGTGTGGGCGAGCATGATCGACATGATCAGGATGCCGACGCCGAGGACGAGCGCATGCTCCGTCTTTCGCAGATCAAAGCTGCCGACACGATAGACCAGCAGATAGCCGACGATAAGGTTGAAGAAGCCCCACAGGACATTGACCATCGAG
This sequence comes from Candidatus Sulfotelmatobacter sp., assembly GCA_030151135.1. The sequence goes on from JASLEQ010000221.1 coordinate 398, forward strand.
GAGGACAAGCCCACTCCGGGCGGCGATGCGAACGGGCTCTGGAAGGCGTGTCCGGAGATGCCGTTGCCGAGATGGGGAAGAGCATTGGCCAGGAATGCTCCTCCAAAAAAGTAGGAGACGTAGTGGTACCAGCGCATGGAAGCTCCCTTCTGAATGACGACCCCGATGGTAGCGCGGACGGGTCCAAACACCAAAACGAAGTGCAGGAACAAACGTTCGATGCCGGGGCGCGCAGAGGGCGACTGGCGCAGCAACAGCGACGGAGGCAGGCGTTATACTGGCTACATGTGTGGGGATTCGTCGAAGACTTTTTATCTTGAAACGTTCGGCTGCCAGATGAACGTCCACGACTCGGAAAAGGTCGTAGGAACGCTCATTCAGGAAGGGTATCGGCAGGTCGAGAGCGTGGAGCAGGCCGATCTGATCCTGTACAACACGTGTTCGATCCGGGACAAGGCCGAGCAGAAAGTTTTCCATCGGCTGGCGGATTACAAAAAGCTGCAGGCTGCGGGCAAAAAGTTCGGCGTGCTGGGCTGTGTGGCGCAACAGGAGGGCGAAAAGATTTTCGAGCGGGCGCCGCATGTGTCACTGGTGTGCGGGTCGGCGTCGTACACGAAGCTGCCAGAGATGTTGGAGAAGCTGGAACAAACCGCGAGCCCTGCGTCCCGAGTCGCGAGGGGTTCTGCAGTCGAGCATACGGAAGGGAAGCCGGCTACATCCAATTCCCCGCGTGAACTGGTTCGCATTACCGGACTCGATGACCGGCAGACCGATAAGTGCTTTGAGACGGAGTTTACTTCCCGCCTGAATCCGCATCGTGGATACATCACGATCATTGAAGGATGCGACAAGTTTTGCGCGTACTGCGTGGTGCCGTTCACGCGGGGAAAAGAGCGCAGCCGGACATCGCAGTCGGTGTTGCAGGAAGCACGGCAGATGGCGGAGCTGGGGTACACGGAGATCCAACTGCTCGGGCAAAACGTGAATTCTTATCGCGATCCCGATGGAAAGAAGACGTTTGCGGAATTACTGGCGGCGGTCGGCGAGGTCCCAGGCATCCGGCGGGTGCGGTTTACGACGTCGCATCCACGAGACTTTGGGCGAGACATTGTCGACGTGATTGATGCCACGCCGACGCTGTGCGACCACGTGCATTTGCCGGTCCAGAGCGGTTCGACCCGGGTGCTCCATGCCATGCAGCGGCTGTATACGCGCGAACAATATATGGAGCGCATTAGTTGGATGAAATCCGCCAGACGGGAAATCAGCATCACAACGGATGTGATTGTGGGATTCCCGGGCGAGACCGAAGCCGAGTTCGAGCAGACGCTGAATCTGCTGGATGAAGTTGGGTATGACGGAGTGTTTTCGTTCAAGTATTCGCCCCGGCCAAATACACCGGCGCTGGGACTGGAAGATGCGATCCCGGAAGCAGAGAAGTCGCGGCGATTGGAAGCGCTGATGGCGCGTCAGAAGGAAATCCAGAGCAAGAGTTACAAGCGGTTTATCGACTCGCGGGTTGAAGTGATGGTTGAAGGTTATAACGAGACGCGCAACCAGTGGCTTGGCCGTACCTCGCAAAACAAAACGTTGAATTTCACGGCGTCCAGTACTCCGAAAATCGGATCCTACGTAGAGACCAGGGTCACTGCCAGTTTTCCCAACAGTTTGCTGGGAGAGATGGTGGTATAAGGAGCAGAAAGCGCGGGAGGCAACATGGAAGTAGAAATGACAATTCGTGGGCTGATGGTGGATCCCGTCAGCAATATGCCCATCATCATCTTGAAGGACGTGGGCGGGGATACGGTGTTGCCGATCTGGGTGGGAGTGTACGAGGCGAATGCGATCGCGCTGGAGATGGAGAAAGTGTCGACGCCGCGTCCGATGACGCATGACCTGATCAAGAACGTGCTGATGGGCCTGGAGACGCAGGTGCACAAGGTTGTTGTGACTGAACTGAAAGAGGATACGTTTTATGCGGTGATCTGGCTGGAGCGGGGCGGCGAGGTGATCTCGATCGATTCGCGGCCGTCGGATGCCCTGGCCCTGGCGCTGCGGGTGGATTGTCCAATCTTTGTCGATGAGGTGGTGCTGAAGACGTCAAAGCTGGCGGCTAACATGTCAGACCGCGTTACCAGCGAAGAACTGCGAAAGTGGCTGGAAGGGCTCAACGACGAGGACTTGGGGAAGTACAAGATGTAGGGTAGGGCGATATTCTGCGATAGCATCAAAACCAGATCCAAACATCACGTCAACGCCTTGATTGCTCTCTCCTGGCCTGGGCATTTGTTTCATAAAAGCGCGCAGCAATGGTTTGCCCGGCATGCGTCTCAAGGATCGGCAAACCTGTCCAATCGTGGAAGCGGCTTTTGTCCGCATCCTGTCTAATCTCGCTTTTTCTGCGCGGGCCGTGCCTCTGACGCAAGCATTGCGGGTTCTGACGGAAAATCTGAAGCATCCACGCCACCAGTTTTGG
>JASLEQ010000264.1 GCA_030151135.1 Candidatus Sulfotelmatobacter sp.
CCAGCATACAAGGAAGGCAAACAACAGAAATGCCATCCAACTGATGAGTAATGTGTCCAACATGCGCGGATCCATCGAACCTCCGCCGCCGATCACCGGTTGGGGATGCTGGGTACGGAAGAACCAGATCGAAAAGTACACCAGGGGAACATCCAGCGCGCCGAATACGGCCAATGCCGCAGCGAGCATCTGGGTCTGCGCGCTGTTCGAAAAACGCCGCAGAACAAGATAGCTGACATAGATCAGCCACAAAACCAATGTTGAGGTCAGCCGGATATCGCCTGGCGCCCACCAGATTCCCCAGACCGGACGCGCCCAGAGAGGCCCAGTCACCAGGACGATCGTGCAGAAAACGACGCCAACTTCAGCCGATGTGACGGCCAGGACATCGAGCTTTTGTCCGGGAAACCATTTGCCAATCAAAAGATAAAAAATCGGGATCAACACGACCGTGGTAGCCACGGCGCTGGGACGCATCCCTTTCGGAATCATCGCCTGCACCGCGGGGATGAAGGTGGCGATTACGCCTGCGACTCCAATCGCAATCACGATCCACTTGGCCGCGGTCCTGGTCGAAAGCTTCGCACTGGCTAGATATTGGATCGATGCAACGAAGTTAATGAAGAACAGAAGAAATGCGGTCCAGGCAGAAGGCACGTGGTAATAAATGATGCGGTAAACATCTCCCTGCATGGCGTCAGTCGGAGCGACCACCAAGGCCTCATACAAGGCATACGCAAGGAGGACGACCGTCACGATCGACAGAATGGGGAAGAGACGTTTCATTCCGCGTGCAAAATTGTTGAGAAAAGTCCCAGACAAGCAGTAGTAAACACCACATCGTAGGTGAGAAGCAACACGATGTAGAAATGAGCGGAGTTCTCTCCGGTTAAAACCGCCGTGGTTCCCGCCACCATTCCGAGTACTGCCGGGATCGATATCGGAAATAGCAGCAAGGGCAACATGATCTCGCGGCTGCGCGTGCGCAATGACATCGCGGCAAAGAACGTTCCGTTCACCACCAGCGCCCACGTACCCAACAGGGCAATGGGCAATAGCTGCCATGCCGGCCCCAGCACATGCAAGTTGTAAAAGATGACGAACAGCGGCACCATCAGGCACTCGAGCACGCTGACGAATAGGAAGTTGCCCAACGCTTTCGCCAGGAATAGCGCATTGGCCGGCGCGGGAGAGACACGGAAACCGTCGAGGACCTGATTGCGCAACTCGCGTGCCCACGTCTGATTCAATGCAACGACGGCCGCAAATAGAAAGGCCACCCAAACCAATCCGCCGACAATATGCCGCGACTCTTCGGCAAGCGGGTCGAAAGAGAAAACAAAGATCACCACCACTAGAAGCGAGAAGAACAGCATCGAGTTCAGCGCGTCTTTCGAGCGCCATTCGAGGCGAACATCTTTGACGAGCGTCGCGAGCGTGAGCGACCAGAACGAATTCATTGCACGCTCCCATGCATGCCAGGATCAATGGTCGCGGTGCGATCGACGATCTGCCCGGCACGCATCCAGATGAACTCGTCCGCGGCTCCCTCCAGCAGCAGAGCCTGGTGCGTCACGACAAAGATCGTCTTTCCCGCGCCGCGCATGCCTTTCAGAAGTCCGACCATCTCGCGGGCGGAATGCACATCGACATTTGAGAACGGCTCATCCAACAGCAACACTTTCGGATTGTGCAGGATGGCGCGCGCCAGCGACATTCTTTGGCGCATTCCCTGCGAGTACTGCCCGACGCTGCGCGTCAATCCCGGATCGAGTCCGACAGCTCGAATCACATCCTGGCAAGGCCGATCTCCGGAAATTCCGTACAATCGCGCCACATACCGCAGGTTCTCCATGCCTGTCATTTCGTCATACAGCAGAGAGGGGTGCGCCATGTATCCCAGATCGCGTGTTGCTTCTCGTGGAGATTTTCCAAAAATCGCAATGGTCCCTTGAGTCGGCTGCGCCAGCCCGGCCAGGGCGCGCAACAGCGTCGTCTTCCCTGCTCCGTTATCGCCGAGGATCGCGTGGAGGCGACCGGCATCGAACTCGGCGTTGACACCTCGCAATGCCGCGAAGCGACCGAATTGCTTGATGACATTGTGAACACTGATGACCGAGGAGCTGTTTTGCGTGGCTGTCGTCACGAGTTGGAGGAACTAGCAATTTGCGCTAGCAATCACGAGAAAGAATCTACGGATTCCGGTGATTTTTTGCAAAGTGTGGATTCCGAGGCGAAGCGGTGCAGCCAAACTTCTTTGATGTTTAGCGACAATCGCAGCAAATGCCTTGCTTCAAGCACGATTCGACGCGGTGATGCATAATGTTGACCTCGCTCGCCTGCTAGTTGAGCTCATATCAAACAGGGAAAGGGATCGGATCATGCTGCCATTTCACGACGACCGACTCGTTTCAGCCGAACGCAGTTTTTTTGCCTTCATTTGCGCAGTACTCTTTCTCGCCGCTACATCTCAAACGGCGCGGTCGCAGACTTACCAAGTTATTTACAATTTCACCGCGCAAGGGACGGATGGCGCCACGCCGTATAGCGGCCCTATTCTCGACCAGCAAGGGAACCTTTACGGCACGACATATCTCGGCGGCAGCCTGGGATCGGGTACGGTGTACCGTCTGGCGCCCACCGGATCGTCGTGGACCCATACCACGCTCTACAACTTCAAAGGCGTGCCCGACGGCTCCGGCCCGGCATTTGGCTCTCTCGTCATGGCCTCTGGCCGCTTTCTGTTTGGAACCACGGAAGGCGGCGGATATTTCGGGACCGCTTTCGCGGTTTGCACCTGCCCGCATCGTGAGTACGTGCTCCACTCGTTTGGGAAAGGAAAAGATGGTGCGCAGCCGATTGGCGGCCTCGCCCTCGATCGTGCCGGCAATCTCTACGGAACGACCAGCGAATTCGGTGCTTATGGGTTCGGAAACGTATTTGAACTGACGCCCTCCGGCAATACCGTAACCGAGAACATTCTTTACAGTTTTGTGGGTGGAAGTGACCCGATTAATCCTGCGGCTGGGGTCACGCTTGATGCACGGGGCGAGATATACGGCAACGCTTCTCTCGGCGGGGCGTTCGGTTACGGCGCAGTGTACAAACTTTCGCGCTCCGGATCATCCTGGAAAGAAACCGTTCTTTACAACTTTCAGAATGGCACCGACGGCGCGAACCCTGTGGGCGGCGTAATTCTTGATAAAGTTGGAAACATTTATGGCACCACGTTCGACGGCGGAATCAACGGCGGAGGAACGGTCTGGGAACTGTCTCCTTCGGCTTCTGGATGGACGTTCAACACCATCTACAGCTTCATAGGAATTTATGGCGGCCCTTATAACAAACTCACTCTCGACGGGAGCGGAGATCTCTACGGTTTCACCAATGCCGATGGCGCCAACGGCCTCGGGTCGATATTCAAGTTGACCCCAGGCAGCAATGGTTGGATCTACACCGACCTCCACGATTTTGCAGGGGGTACCGACGGCTTATTGCCCTATGGCAGCCTCGCCGTGGATGCGCGCGGAAACATCTTCGGCACGGCAGCGGTTGGAGGAACAGAGAACCAGGGACTTGTGTTCGAGATCACGCAGTAAATGAAGATATCCATCCCGTAATTCAATTCCGGGCACGATCGTATTTCAAGGAATCTCAAGCCCGCGCGGCCGTATACCACAAATTGCACCAGAATAAGTGCAATTCTTGACAAAATATCAGATTAGATATATTCCAAATATAGCTTGGACGCAGCAATCATCAAACAGTCTCTGGAGGGCAGCGGGTTGCGGTGTACGCCGCAGCGCTATGCCGTAATGGCATTCCTGATGGAATGCGACCGTCATCCCACGGCGGCGGAAATTTTTGAGGCGGTGAATCGCATGGATCCGCGCTCATCCCGGGCTACAACTTACAACAACCTACGAGACCTGGTGCAGGCAGGTCTAGTGCGCGAGGTGGCGGCTGAAGGTCGCGCCGCGCGCTTCGATGCAACCGGGACTCGGCATCATCACTTCATCTGCGACCGCTGCGGAACTGTGGAAGATATGGATTGGTTCGATGTGCCCAAACCCGCGTCGGCCGCTTTGGGCAAGCGGGTTGTCAGAGAGTGCGAACTGATATTCCGAGGGCTGTGTACGAAGTGCGCGCCTCGGAGAGGTTCGCGCTAGGTTCGAAGGCAAGATCGAGGATTTATCGAGAGGAATGGCGCAAGGCAATGGCCCGCGTCGATAACGAAAACAATCGTACGAACCGGAACGTCAGAACCGGCTCACAATCGTCCTGATTTCCAACTAATTTCAAAGGAACACAAATATGGAAAATACTCGTGCCGCATCTTCGGGGACGGTTTCCCCCGAAACGCAACAGAAGACCACAATTGAATCCAAGTGCCCAGTGATGCATGGAGGCCAGAGGTCCCCCACGAATTCCGACTGGTGGCCCCATCAAGTTGACGTGAGCGTATTGCACCAACATTCCTCGCTCTCCAATCCCATGGAGAAGGAATTTGATTACGCCAAAGAATTCAAGACTCTTGACCTGAACGCCGTGGTGCAGGATCTGCAAGCCCTGATGACAGATTCGCAGGAGTGGTGGCCGGCGGACTTCGGTCACTATGGACCTCTGTTCATCCGCATGGCATGGCACAGCGCTGGAACGTACCGCATCGGAGATGGGCGCGGCGGCGCCGGAGGTGGGCAGCAACGATTCGCCCCACTGAACAGCTGGCCCGACAACGTGAATCTCGATAAGGCACGCCGGCTGTTGTGGCCGATCAAACAGAAGTACGGCCGCAAGATTTCGTGGGCCGATCTAATGATTCTCGCGGGCAACGTCGCACTCGAATCCATGGGCTTCAAGACCTTTGGGTTCGCGGGCGGGCGCGCAGATACGTGGGAACCGGAACAGGACATCTATTGGGGGCCGGAAGGCACCTGGTTGGCCGATGAGCGCTATTCGGGCGACCGTGATCTTGAGAATCCCCTTGCCGCGGTTCAGATGGGCCTGATCTACGTGAATCCCGAAGGGCCGAATGGAAAACCCGACCCGATTGCAGCCGCCCGGGATATCCGAGAGACCTTCGGCCGAATGGCAATGAACGACGAAGAAACAGTCGCGCTCATCGCCGGCGGTCACACCTTCGGCAAGACCCACGGAGCCGGCGTTCCCACGGAATATGTTGGCGCAGAACCAGAAGGGGCCGACATTGAGCTGCAGGGGCTGGGCTGGAAGAACAAGCTCGGTAAGGGCTACGGCGCAGACACGATCGGAAGCGGTCTGGAAGTGATCTGGACCCAGACCCCGACGAAGTGGAGCAATAACTTCTTCCGCAACCTGTTCGAGTTCGAATGGGAATTGACGAAGAGCCCCGCAGGAGCGAACCAATGGACGCCAAAGAACGGGGCGGGCGCGGGAACCGTGCCTGACGCGCACAACCCGGCAAAGAGTCACGCTCCCTCGATGCTCACCACGGACCTCGCCTTGCGGTTCGATCCGGCGTACGAGAAGATTTCACGTCGCTTCTACGAGCATCCGGAGCAATTCGCGGATGCGTTTGCGCGGGCATGGTTCAAGCTGACGCACCGCGATATGGGTCCGATTCAGCGTTATCTCGGACCGCTGGTTCCGAAAGAAACCCTGTCGTGGCAGGATCCGATCCCGGCGGTCAATCATCCGCTGATCAATGATCAGGATGTCGCAGCGCTGAAGACGAAGATTCTGAATTCAGGCTTGACGATTTCCGAGCTGGTTTCGACCGCCTGGGCTTCAGCGTCGACCTTCCGCGGCTCCGACAAGCGTGGCGGCGCGAACGGCGCCCGCCTTCGCCTGGTGCCACAGAAGTTTTGGGAGGTCAATCAGCCGACGCAGTTGGACAAGGTGCTGCAGAAGCTCGAAGCCATCCAGAAGGAATTCAACGGCTCGCAATCGAATGGCAACAAGGGGAAGCAAATTTCTCTTGCCGATCTGATCGTTCTCGGTGGCGATGCCGCGATCGAAAAAGCTGCCAAGGCCGCCGGACAAGATGTGACGATTCCGTTCAAGCCCGGCCGCATGGATGCATCGCAAGAACAAACGGACGTCGATTCCTTCGCTCCGCTTGAGCCGAAGGCCGACGGCTTCCGCAACTACCTTTCGGGCAGGCAGCGCCTATCCCCTGAGGAGTTATTGCTTGATAAGGCACAACTGCTGAAGCTGACGGCGCCGGAGATGACGGTCCTGATTGGAGGCCTGCGGGTTCTCGGAGCGAACGTCGGCAATTCGAAGTACGGCGTGTTCACGAGCAAGCCTGAGACTCTGACCAATGACTTCTTCGTTAACTTGCTTGACATGCGCACGGAATGGCAGAAATCGGCGTCGTCGAACGGAGCTGGCGATGTCTATGAAGGCCGCGACCGCCAAACCGGTGAGGTGAAATGGACCGCTACTCGAGTGGATCTGGTATTCGGATCGCAGTCGCAACTCCGTGCTCTATGCGAGGTTTATGCCTGCTCCGACTCGAACGAGAAGTTCGTGAAGGACTTTGCCGCAGCTTGGAGCAAGGTGATGAACGCAGATCGCTTCGACCTGGCGGTCTAGGTTCGTATTGATCCGCGCGGAGACCATATTGACTGACAGAAAAGACCCCACTTCCGGCAAACCCGGCCCGAAGTGGGGCACTCAGTCACATAAGCTTCTAGCGCATGTTTTCAAGTGCGCGCAGCAAATCCGCTCGCAAGTCTTCGAGATCTTCCAGTCCGATGTTGAGGCGCACGATCCTATACCCGTAATCGGGACGGGTCTTGGTTCTCTGCAGATCGTAAGCCACGGCGAGACTGGTTACCCCGGCCCAACTGTAGCCAATCTCGAACAACTCCAGGGCATCGACAAAACCAAGCACTTTCTCTTTTGAGAAGTCGCGGCGGAAAACAATCGAGAAAACTCCGGCGGAGCCCGAGAAATCGCGCTTCCAGAATTCGTGACCTGGGCACGATTCCAGGGCTGGATGAAGTACTAATTCAATCTCCGGGCGGCTCGCGAGCCAACGTGCCAGTTCGAGCGCGGAGGCTTCGATCGTTTTCAATCGAACAGCCATCGTCTTCAATCCGCGAAGCGCGAGGCTGGCGTCGTCAGGCGAAGCCGCGAATCCGAGCAATTGTTGCGCAGCTCCGAGGCGGTCGAATACCTTCTTCTCAAGAGCTGTGACCGAGCCCAGCAGAAGGTCGCTGTGGCCTCCTACATACTTGGTTAGCGCCTGCATGGTGATATCGACTCCGTGTGCGAAAGCATCGAGCAGCACTCCCGCGGACCAGGTGTTATCGAGCACGACGATTGCCCCCGCACCGTGTGCGGCCTTGCAGATCGCCGGAAGGTCTTGCACTTCCATCGTGACTGATCCCGGGCTCTCGGTCCAGATGAGGCGCGTTGTGGGCTGGAAAAGAGCATCAATTCGCGATCCCAAATTTGGGTCGTAGAACGTCACATCCACTCCGAAATGCTTCAACATGCGCCCGGCAAACAGGCGATTGGGGCCGTAGATGCTGTGGGGCACCAGAATGTGATCGCCTGCCTTGAGCAGCGCCAGATTGACCAGCGAGATCGCAGACTGTCCGCCAGGAGTGATCAGGGTGCGGTAGCCGCGCTCCAACTCACATATTCTCCCTGCCAGTTCCAGCACGGTCGGCGTTCCGTACAAGCCGTAGGTGTATCCGAATTCGTACTGGTCCCACTCGTCACTCACCGCCGCGGCATTGGGGAATAGGACGGTCGAGGCCCGATAGACGGGCGTGTTGAGAGAGCGAAACCCTTCGGGAATCTTCACATCAGAGTGGATCAGCTGGGTATTCCATTTTTTCTGCATGCTGCAGGCGATTATAGTTTCGAATTTGCTCCGAGATTTGGGGCACACAGACGCCCGCCGAGGATTTTCTGCTGAAATAAAAATCCCGGCGCGAGGCCGGGATTTAACGATCATCTACCTAACAACTAGGATGCGCGACGTTGCTGGTCGAGATTCTCATCTTCGTTGTCGGCCTGACCGCCCTTTTTCTGTCCGCTCTGGCTGCCTTGCTGGCCAGTCTGGCCGGTCTGGTTGCGCTGTTGGTCTTGCTGACCGGATTGGTTACCCTGCTGGTTCGACTGCTGGCCAAATTGACCGCCCTGTTGGCGGTTTTTTTCCATATCGTCTGCCATGAATTCCTCCTCAGTGCGCTTCATGGCGCACCGGCAAATTGAATTCCATCAACTTAGTTGCTGATGCAAGTCAAAGGGTTGGGAAGGCTGTGCCACAGACTGGCGGCCTCAGAGGAAAACTGATTCTCGAGTCTCCGGCTCCATCTGAGACCCCCTGTTGTGATTTAAGGCACATTCGAGAGTGTCTGTCCTCATGGGAGCTATCACTAACGCGCACGAACGTGTCAGAATTCCCTAGCGTTTTTCCCAAGGGAAGCCGGGGGGCATACCGTGTGGGGACGAATCGACGTCATGATCGATCTGCGTGAAGAGAATCACGTGACCATCCAGGTCATGTATGACACAGGTCGGCAAGTACACACGGTCGCGCACGATCGTTTCAGCACACGTGCGCAAGTGGATTACACGATGGATCCTTCGTTTGTTTCGAATTAGACCAGGGGATTCGCCCAGCCTGACGCTGCGCGCGAGCACGCCACAGACCTGCCCGGCACGAGTTTAAGAATTCCTGCGCCGGAGTTTGCCGAACGCCTCAGCCTTGCTTGAATCTCTTGCTAGTTGACACGTGTGGGCTGGTCTTTCTGAACTTGGGTCATGCTCTTTGTCGGTTCAGACGGCTGCGTTCCATTGGCAGGAGTTCCCTGCTTGGGAGCGTACTTTGATGCGCACTTGGCCTGAAGGCCTTTGGCGTGAAAAACACCATCGTGTCCGAAGCTTCCGTCGGCTAGAGCTTGGGAATCGTCTTTGAAAGTATCGGGAGGAGCTTCGGTGCCCGTGTAGTCCACGGCGAGATCCTGGTCCTCTTCGACGAGCACGAACTGGACGTGAGTTCCGGTGCGCTTGATGGATCCGGGCTGCACGTTTCCGGCAACGCGCAGACGCTTCGAGTACGCGCCGTCGCCCATTTTGTGCAGCTCCTTAATGGTGACGTAGTAACTTTTCGTGTCCTGCACGCCGGTATACGCAAGATAACCAAGTAGGAGAAGAATGATTGCCGTAGCACCGCCGAACTTCAGGTAGGTCTTGGCTTGACTCGACATGGAGGGACCCCAGAAAAGCTTGTTCAACTTTACCCTTCGGGCCGGGCAGAATCAAGGTCGCATTGCCCTTCGCGGTTTTCGAGCAAAGCCGTCCGTTGAAGCCACATCAGATCGGATCGACCGGACAGCCGCACAAGTCTCACTCCGTTAGAATGGACGATCACGAAAGAGGCCTACCGACTTATGATCCATCCCTGGCACGACGTCACTCCCGGCGACAAGCTCCCGCAGGAATTCGACTGCGTTATCGAGATTCCCTTCGGTTCAAGCGTGAAATATGAGCTCGACAAGCAAAGCGGGCTGATCCGGCTCGACCGGGTTCTCTACTCGGCGGTTTACTATCCCGCAAATTACGGCTTCATTCCGCAGACGTTTGCGGAAGATGATGACCCGCTCGACGTGCTCGTGCTTTGCCAGGAGACGGTGGTGCCGCTGACGATTATCCATGCGCGGGCCGTCGGATTGATGACTATGGTCGATCAGGGCAAACCCGACCACAAGATCATCGCCGTAGCGACCAAAGATCCGGAGTTCAATCCGTATCACGAGGCGTCGGAGATGCCGCCCCACCGTCTCCTCATGCTGCGGCGCTTCTTCCAGGACTACAAGCAACTCGAAGGCAAGGCCGTCGAAGTCGATGAAATCCGTCCGGCCGGAGAGGCGTATCCGATCATCCTAGACGCCTTGCACCGGTACAGCGATCAGCGGCGCAAAGGATTCAAAGTCAAAGCTTAGAGAAAGCCTAGGGCATTCCCCCTACCTTCTGCTAAACCGCTGGAAAGAGCCCGAAGATTCCTATTGACATATTGTACTAGTCATATAGTACATTAGGTCACATGGGGAATGGGACACAGCGCGGCTTCCGCTTCGCGCTCGATCTGCACACGGGGGTTCCGGTCTACCGGCAGCTGATCGACCAGGTTCGCGCTGGGGTCGCTTCGGGCACGTTGGCTGCCGGAGATCAGCTCCCTACGGTCCGCCAGCTCGCCGTCGATCTGGAAATCAACCCGAACACCGTGATGCGGGCCTACCGCGAACTCGAACTTGGCGGGCTGCTCGAGACCCATCAGGGCACCGGGACATTTATCAGCGACAAGAAACCGGAAAAGAGCGGGGCTGAGCGCGAGCGTCAGCTCAGCCAGATGGCGGCAGAGCTCGCGGCGCGTGCGGGAGCTGCGGGCTTCACCCTGGAAGAACTGATCGAACGATTGCAGGACCTGGTAGCGCGTCCTGCACAGAGGAGATAGTCATGGCAAAAATTCGAGTGCACGAAGTCAATGGCGTCGCGGTTTTGTTGTTCGTCGTTTGCCTGCTGGCAGGGATTGCGGGTGCGCAAGTCACGCGACAACCGGCCTTCGGGGTCGCGGGCGCTCTTGTCGGACTGTATTTCCTGCTCGCAATCAAAGTAGTCCGTCAGTGGGAAAAAGTCGCGGTATTGCGTTTTGGTCGCTACGTGGGCCTGCGCGGTCCTGGCCTCTGTCACATCGTTCCGGTTATGGAGACCTTGAGTCCCTATGTGGACCAGCGGGTTCGTGTGGCAAGTGTTTCCGCGGAATCCACTTTGACTCGCGACACTGTTCCCGTGAACGTAGATGCCATCGTTTTCTGGATGGTGTGGAACGCCGAAAAATGCATTCTCGAAGTGGAGAGCTTCGTGGACGCGATCAACATGAGCGCGCAGACCGCCCTGCGCGAATCGATTGGACGCCACGAACTCGCGCAGATGATCACGGAACGCGAAACGCTGGGTCGCGAACTGCAACGCATTCTCGATGAGAAGACGAATCCGTGGGGGATCACGGTGCAATCGGTAGAAATCCGCGACGTAAAAATTCCCCAAGCGCTGGAGGATGCGATGTCCCGACAGGCGCAAGCGGAACGCGAGCGGCAGGCTCGCAATATCCTCGGCCAGGCCGAGACGGAGATCGCCGACAAGTTCGCGGCTGCTGCAAGTATCTACAAGAACGATCCAACCGCGCTGCATCTGCGCGCCATGAACATGCTGTACGAAGCCATCAAGGAACGTGGATCGATGGTAATAGTGCCCTCGTCCGCCGTAGAAACCATGGGACTCGGTGGCAGCCTCGCCACGGCCGCGATTGGCGGAGCGAAACCGTAAACTTTTCCAACCGAATCAGAATCGAAGGAGCATCGTATGAAATACACAACGTTCGTGTGTCTATTCGCTTCAACGCTGGTAGTGAATTCCGCAGCTCAGGTGCAGACGCCGTCAATGCGGCAAGGCATCAGCGTTCACATGGCGAATACCGCCAATGCGAGTCCCATGCCCGAAGCTGACAAAGAAAACGCATGGGTCGTCGCTGTGACAGCAGATGGCCGCATTTTCTTCGGGACGAAGCCTGTGACCGACGATGGTTTAGCTCAGATCATGCAGGAAACGCCGCGTCATCGCGATCAGGATCTTTACATCAAGAGCGATGAGCGCGCGAGTTTCGGCGACTTGAAACCAGTGCTGAAGGCGGCGATTGGAGTCTGGTTTCAATCGGCAGTCCTGCTGACAAATCAGGATGAGGCAACGGCTTTGGGCAAACTGGTGGCGCCCAAGGGCTTGACGGTGATCCTTGCGCCAAGTTCGTCTCGCGTCACCGTGCAGTTGCGGACCTCAGATGAGAAGCTCCCGAGACTGGCTGTGAATGGTCAAGAGATTTCGGCGAGCGATCTGCAGACGGCGTTGAACCAAGCCTTGCAGGGACAACCCGACAGAGTGGTTCGACTTCAAGTCGACGACAACATATCATTCGCCAAGGTCGCGTTCGTGATTGACGAATGCAGCTCGGTGAATGCCCACGTGGCGATTCCAATGGAGTGAAAGCGAGGGCCACTCTTCTGGCATAATCGGCCGGAAGGGTGGCATCGCCAAACCATTCAGTTTCGATTGCGGAATCGACTGATACTCACGGAGACAAGAAACCGGAGTTATGAAAACGACGGCAAGACGAGGAACAATCCGAAGACCAACCATGCTGGCGTGCGCTCTGTTCGCCGCCGCTGCCCTGGGCGGTCAACAAACGCAAAAAGCAGTGAACGTTCGACTGCCCACCACGGAAAGCGCTCTTGATATTGCGGAAGCGAATGAACCGAATGCGGCGATTGTCAGCGTGACCGGGGATGGGGCAACTTACTTCGGAGTGACTCCTATGACGCCCGATGCTCTAGCCACCGAACTGAGTCACCGCAGCCACGAG
>JASLEQ010000282.1 GCA_030151135.1 Candidatus Sulfotelmatobacter sp.
CTAGGTGCCGGAAGTGAGGATCAACCCTTCGGTGGCAAAGTCAATCGCTACACGGTGCAGGGGGCCGTGTATTACCGATTCTGATGACCGAAATACGCAAGCTTCTTCCGACCAACTCCGCGCCACTCAATCGATTCCTGGCATTGTTGGTACCGCTTACCTTCCTGCTTGTGGCGTATCTCGCATTGTTCTCGCGCTTCCGAATTGTCGGACGATCCGACAAAATAACGCTAACGCAGCAGCAATCGCAGGAACTAGCGGAGCAAAGCAAGTCGTACATGGATCAAAACCGTTACGCCGACGCGCTCAATCCAACTCTAACCCTGAGTAAGGCATATCCGGAAAACCACATCTATCTAGGCCGGCTGGCCGGCATCTACGATCATCTCGGGCGTTATGAGGAAGAAGCAACATATTGGGAGAGGTATATGGACCACGCCCCCGCTCCGATCGAGGCTTGTCCTCAAATAGGGCAGGCTTATTGGAAGCAAGGCGATAGATCCGAACCTCAGGCGATCGCTGCATATCAGCGATGTCTAGCAATCGATCCACAGAACACGGATTCGATTTTCTACCTGGCTCACGCGTTGGAGATGTCGAACCAGTGGCAGCAGGCAGCAGATCAGTATCAAAGGGGCTTGAAAATCTCACCCAACTACATCGATCTCTCGTTGGGATTAGCGCGGTGTTGGCTGAGAATGGACCGTCCCGAAGACGCCAGACAAATCGCACAACAGATTCTGACGAAGCATCCCGATAGCTCCGGCGCTTTGCTGGTTCTGGGTATGTACTACCTGCATAGCGGAAACTATGGCGCGGCGAAAGACGCACTGAATCGTGGCGCGGCGATGTCAGAGAAAGACCCCGATTTTCCGCTTCTTCTCATCCGGGTCGCGCAGCAGACGAATAACGTTTCCGAAGAATTGAGACAGTACGACCACCTACTCGAATTGCGGCCCAATGATCAGGAGATAAAAGCTCGTCGCGATGCCCTCGCCGCTCAGAGCGGGAGCAAGTAGGATGCCGCTTTTGCGCTGGCAGATATTGGTTGCTCGGCTGCTGTTCGTTGGATACATACTGTTCACGGGCATCTATTGTCTGCTGGCCTACGTCCCTTTCACCTATCAACAGATTCACATAGGCCAGCTCTTTCCTTGGCTGACCACGCTTGTGAGTTGGCACGCGGCGCTATTTTGGCCAGCGTTCGTAGCTGCGTCGATGACAGTGATGCCTGCCCTTAAAGACGGACCAGGGCGATATCTAGCGTGGGCATTCGCTATAACCGGGGCGCTGGCTGGAATTCTGCTCCTGTTTCATCCGTTTCTTCCAAATCTTCGGAACGACGGGAGCAGCCTCATCTACTCCTTGCTGGCATTCGTACCACTAGTCTGGATCGCTGCCATCGACTGCCGTCATGACTTCCGACTTCTCGCGTGGTCGCCAGAGAGCCCGAGAAGCAACTCTCGGCTATCCTTTGCAACTGCAACCGCACCTTTGTTGGTTGCTTCGATCTACTTTCTGGTGGCCTGCTCACGCCTGCTTGTGGCCCAAAGGGGAGAGATCACTTTTTCAACACTCCTTCTGACTTTATTCTCGAGTTTGCTCTCGCAGAGCCTGCTCTTTGTTTTGATCTTCGTGCTTTTCGATTTCGCTGCATCGCTCGGTTCGGCCCTGGGTGGCGTTGCGTCCAAAATCAAAATCACCTTTTTGTTTGCATTGGGCGTCTCTGGAGTTCTTCTCGGGCTCACGATTCGTAACATCATTCTGCCGCCGCTCTCTGTCGGTGCCCCGATTTCCACGCTGATCGCGGGTGTCGTCGCGTCGAGTCTGGTGCTCTATGCGGCGGGAACAGCAGTTCGGATCTGTGGGAGCGGGGCGACTCCGTTAGATCAGGGCCTGGATCTCTTGTTTGCTCCATTTCGTTTCGTGGAAAGAGCAAGCAGGTTCAGCCAACTGATAATTGTGGCTTTGATTCCACTTGTGGCTTCTTTGCTTTCGATTCGTGCAAGCCACATGGATTGGGAATTCTCGTTACAAAAGATAACGGTCCTCTTGGTATGGGTGCTGAGCTTCGCGGTCTTGTATGTAATTGCCCCGAGATTGCATTGGTTTTCTCGCGCACGGGCATACGCCCTGGGATTTGTAATTCTCACCTGCTTTGTCGGGCTAAATGCGGCGCGGCACGCAAGCCTGAGCACTGAATCTCTCGCCACGCCGGTTGATCAATTTACGAACTATGATGTGTCGTTTCGTCTGGCCAACGAGATTCTGCGGTCGCAATTAGCTGCTCAGAATTCTGACGTAGCTCCTTTTTATTCCTTCCTGGCACAGAATACGAACATTCCCCGCTCCACACGTCTGAACCCGGTCGATATTCATCTCGTCGAGAACCTAAAAGAGAGCTTCGGTTTAAGGCCGAATATTTTTATGTTCGTTGTCGTTAGCCTTCGGCGGGATTACCTGTCGACGTATAACCAATTGGTGACCTTCACTCCTCAGATCGGATCCTTCGCTCGCGACAGCATTGTCTTCGAGAATGCATTCACAAGATATGGTGGCACCGGATTATCGGAACCGTCGATCTGGGTTGGTGGCCTAATCCCGCACCAGCAGTACACCGAACCATTCGCACCGATGAACTCGTTGCAAAAACTGCTGGAGGCAAATCAGTACCGCGAATGGATCAGTAAGGACAATGTTCTGCAGCAGGTGGTGCCGGCCTCCCCGAATATTGATGAACTCGACAAGAACATCGGGGCAATGTCATACGATCTCTGCCGCACCCTGCAAGAGGTCACGACCAGGCTCCCCTACATCGCCGAAGGCAGCCCTGTTTTTGTCTATACGCAGGCGCAGAACATTCACGTTTCCGTGATTGATCGAGATGGCCGCTCAGTTCTGAGCGGCGCAAGTTCTCCCGCCGGCTTTGACGCGGCATATGCCTCGCGGCTGCAGCGCATCGACCGATGCCTGGGCACTTTCTTTCAGTCATTAAGGGATAATCATCTCTACGATCACAGCATCATCGTACTGACGAGCGATCACGGCGATTCCTTAGGGGAGGGCGGCAGGTGGGGGCACGCATACACGATTTTCCCCGAGATCATGCGCGTGCCTTTAATCATTCACTTGCCAACCGCATGGCGAGATCGGTTGCAGTATGATCCGGAGGCGTTGGCTTTCCTTACGGACATCACTCCTTCGTTGTACTACCTGCTGAA
This sequence comes from Candidatus Sulfotelmatobacter sp., assembly GCA_030151135.1. The sequence continues at coordinate 3,222 of JASLEQ010000282.1, forward strand.
TCAGCAGCCTCTAACGAACAATCCAGTCTTCGGGCGTCCCCTGATCACAAAGAGCATGGAAGAACAAAAGGCTTACATGCGGGACGCGTACGTCATGATCTCCAGCTATGCCCCCGTCTACGGCTTACTGACTGAGCAAGGCCACCGTCTATACATCGCCGACGGCGTGAATTACAAAGACTACGCGTATGCAATCGATCCGAATGGTTCCAGCCGCCAGATTGGTCTCGGCGAAGAAGAGCGAAACATGGCCCAAAGTCAGATCCGCCGCCAGGTCGGCCACATAGCGCAGTTCTACGGTTTGCCGCAATGATGAAGAAATTTGCACACTCGAAAGACCGGAAGTTGTGGAAGAAAAAATTTCCGATACTGGCTTATTGCGGATAGACTTCTTGAGGCTGCGGAGGCGCGTTTGATCGGGAAGCATTTCGGCTCTTACAAAATCGAAGCCAAGATTGGCGAAGGCGGTATGGGCGTTGTTTACCGCGCCCGTGATATTGATCTCGATCGCCCGGTCGCTATCAAAATGGTTCGCGATACAACCGTGAAACCAGGTTCCGAGGGAACGGAAGCTGTCGCCCGGTTCCTGCGCGAAGCCAAAGCCGCCTCTCGCCTGCAGCATCCTGCAATCGTCCACATCTACAAATATGGAGTGCAGGACGATACTCGCTACCTCGTCATGGAGTTTATCGAGGGGAAGAATCTGCGTGCGATGATCAACCATCGTCCCCTCGCTCCTGCGAAAATCTGCGAACTCGCTGTACAAATTGCCGATGGACTTGGCGTTGCTCACGAGATGGGTGTCGTGCATCGTGACCTGAAGCTTGAGAACATCATGGTCACCACCCGCGGACAGGTGAAGATCCTCGATTTTGGTTTGGCGAAAGTGGTAGAACTTCCATCAGCCGCCGAAGAGGCAACCATTGACGAGGATTATAAGACTCAGCTGGGCACGGTCCTCGGCACCGTCAGTTCCATGTCCCCGGAACAAGCTCTTGGACGCAATGTCGACGCTAAGGCCGATATCTTTTCACTCGGCGTTGTTTTGTACGAGATGGCAACCGGGTTAAATCCGTTTTTGGGGCCCACACCCCAAGCGACTCTGTCGAGGATATTGAGTCATCAGCCTGAACTGGTGAGCCTGATTAACCCGTCGATACCGCCGGAACTCGAGCGACTCGTCCATCTTTGCCTGCGCAAAGATCCCAAACAACGGCCCTCGGCCCCGGAGGTCACAAACGCTTGTAAGCGATTGCTGTCGACCGCGACTCAATGGGCCTCCGTGGCCCAGCAGGATGCTTCAGACACACCAGGTCCGGTTCTTATCCCTGCGCTATCCGAATCTCCCAAGCCGATAGGAACAGCGAATTTCAAACCTCCTTCCTCGGCGCGGGCCAATGTTTCCCCAGCACCAACGAATCCAGCCGAATTGAGAAGCTTGTCCTTCCGGTATCAGATGATCAGGTGTTTTCGCATTCTTTTTGCGCTGGCAACGATTACTGTTCCCATCAGCTTTTTCGTCTATCTTTTGGTGGCCGCAAAGGTTGTCAGGCCAGAGATTGTAGAAGGCACGGCTGTTTGGGCTTATGTGCAGGCACTTGTTCTTCCGGTGCTTGCCGAGGCCGAGAAGATTTTCACCTTCCGAGCCGTATTCAATGGTTGGGATTTGATGATCGCGGGCCTGGGTGCCGTTATGCTGATCGTGCGGCACGCCCTGATGCTGCCCATCGATAAGCTGGAATTTTCAGCGAAAGCGAAATTGATTCGTGCTCGCAGCAATCCGGCACAAGCCGGTCCAGTTTCCGTAAACGATCGTGCGGTCAATAATCGCCTCGCTTTGCTGAGGGAGTACGCCGAAGGGCAGCGCAGCCCGGGCAAAGGAAAACGCCTCGCCGTTGTCTCAGTGGACATCGTCGGCTGGTCGCGAGTAATTATGGGCGAAGATCCTTTGGTCGTGGAGCATGCATTCGCCGAATACAAGAAGTTTGTCGATCGAGCTTTGCGGAACCATCGCGCCCAGAAAACCGCGTTCATCGCGGAGGATGTTATTTCGGTATTCAGTAACGTCGACGATGCGATCGCCGCGGCGCAATCAATCCTTAGTGAGTTGCCTTGGTTCAACGATGGTGTTCACAGACTCCGATCCTCATTTCACGTGCGCTGCGGCATCAACGTTGGAGAACTTGACCTCCCCGCAGAGAAAGAGTTGCGCGACTTAAGCAGTCCTGTGCTGGATGTTGCCCTGCATATGCAACAGTTCGCCCCTCCTGACACTCTCTGGCTCTCAGGCGAAGTCCTCGCTTTGGCGTCCAAGAGTGGAGGATTTGAAATGGTAAGCAGCCAGGAAGTTGATGGACGCACCACCTATGAATGGCGCCCGGTTGCCGTAAGCCCTGCCCTAAGAAGCTCCAATCCAGCAATCGGCGCGGACTGATCCTCTCACCCGTCAGACGGTATCTGCATCTAAACTTTGAGCGCTCGAATCTAGCTTTGCCATCTGACTCAGCTCAGCCCGCACTGTCGAATCGAGCTTGCGAATTGCACGCAAGGCGTGGAATTGACGGCTCCAAAATATCATCCATATACTTGCGCTGTTCCAGAACATGTCATGGCCAAGGCACCCAAGAAAAAAGTTCGCAAACGAGTTGCGAAGGCCCAGAGGTTACCGTCGGCGGTATCCGTTGCATCGTTTCCGATTGTTGGCGTCGGCGCCTCTGCCGGCGGGTTTGAGGCGTTCAGCAGCTTGCTGCGCGCTCTTCCCCCCGATCCTGGTATGGCGCTCGTCTTCATTCCTCACCTCGACCCAAATCACGAGAGTGCAATGGTTGAACTGCTGTCCCGCACTACCAAAATGCCCGTGGTTCAGGTGACGGAAGGAATGAAAGTCGCGCCTAACACTGTTTACGTATTGCCCCGAAACGCAGAAATGTCGATCGAGGATGACGCTCTCCATTTGGAAGAGCGGGAGCCTGGGCGAGCTCATCACATGCCTATTGATAATTTTTTCGGCTCTTTGGCTGCGGATCAAACCTCAAATGCAATCGGAGTGATTCTCTCTGGGACCGCGAATGACGGGACGTTCGGTATGTCCACCATCAAAGGGGTTTCTGGCGTTACATTCGCCCAGGATCCTAAATCTGCGAAATATGATGGCATGCCAAACAGCGCAATTGCTGCGGGAGTAGTCGACTTTGTTTTGCCGCCTGAGGGCATTGCGCGGGAGTTGCTTCGAGTGCGGCGCAGGAAAAGCGTCAAGGTAGTTCCCATCGAAGATGTCTTCGACGGCAACGACCGTTTGATGAAGGATGTGTTCCGGCTTCTTAAGGCTTTCAGCAAAGTTGATTTCGTCCACTATAAAGTGGCGACCATCCGGCGCCGCATTCTTCGCCGGATGAATATGAATCACATCACTACGTTGCCCGATTACGTACAGGTTCTCCACCAAAATCCCCAAGAGGTCGAAGCACTCTACCGGGATGTTCTCATCAATGTAACGAGTTTTTTCAGAAATCCCGAAGTTTTCAACCTGCTTCGCGAGAATGTGTA
>JASLEQ010000312.1 GCA_030151135.1 Candidatus Sulfotelmatobacter sp.
CTCCCTGTTCTTCACCTGCAGCATGGATTTGGAAGGTTGACCCTTTTCCGACATAGTTCGCCACTTTCCCGTTAGCGGAACATCCGAAACCCAGCTAGAGTACAGGTCATAACAACGAAACACAACACGGGCAAAAATCACTTCAAAAGGAAAACAGATGAGGAAGGTAATTTACGCGATCAACGTCACCCTGGATGGCTGCTGCGAACACACCAAAATGATTCCAGACGAGGAATTATTGGAACATTACACACATATGCTCCGAGATGCCGACCTGCTCGTCTATGGACGTAAAACCTATCAATTGATGGTGCCTTATTGGCCGGACATCGCCAAAAGCCAGTCGGAGACAAAAGCCGAGAACGAGTTTGCTCGAACCTTCGATTCCCTCAATAAGGTTGTCTTTTCACGAACGCTCGAAAGTGCTGGAGGGAATACGAGGATCGTTCGCACGAGTCTCCAAGACGAGATACTCAAGTTGAAACAAGAGGAAGGCAAGAATATTTTTGTCGGCGGCGTGGATATTCCTTCGCAACTGACAGCGCTGGGATTGATCGATGAATATCGTTTTGTAATTCAGCCGACGCTTGCGGGAGAAGGAAGACGTCTGTTCGATGGCGTCAGCTTGCCCGGGAAACTCCGATTGAAGCTGGTGGAGTCGAAGACCCTTAAATCAGGGTCAATCGCGCTTCGTTACTCGAAATCGTAATGGAACAATCTGCTGCGCAATGGCGTGGTCTGCGGAGCTAGGCGCACGCGGCTCTTATTTTGTCGCAAAGATCCGCGAGCGAGCGCTCAACGCAGTCCGTGAGCCAGCGCTCCAGCACTGCGCGCTGCGCATCCGGGATGTAGGAAAACTTGACTCCGAATTTCCAGACCGTGCTCCACATGACACGGCCGGTCACGTCCAGCATCTCTCCGCTGCCGGGCAGCGCGAAACGGAGGTCAATCTCTTCCGCGACGCCCGGGATGGTGCCGGTCAGAAAAACCCGCGGATTAATTTCGACGGCCGCTCCGCCCTCGCTCACATTGACGATGGTGGCTTCGAACAGGGGGTAGGAGCGGGTGCTGACCGAGGCTGGGATAGTCACGGTCTCCCGATGCTGCTTTCGGCGGCGCACGACGGTGGCATTGTAGGCGGCGCGCAGGCAGCGCTCGATCTGGACGGCGGAGGCCGGCTTGTGGATCAGGAAGTGCACTCCGGCGGCGAATGCCTGTTTCAGGTCAAGCAGATCGCGAACAATGGCGACGAGAACGCAATCGTGGTTGACCTTCGACCGGCGGACGGCGCAGAGGAACTCTCCGAGATTGTCGATCTCCCGCCAATCGATAATGATCGCTTCAAACTCATGGGTCTGGACCATCGCCAGCGCCGCTGCCGAGGTATTCACGATGCGCGGCATCATTTGCAGATCGTTCAAGACGCTCCGGGTAATCCCCAGGAAACTCACATCGGCGCATAAGAACAGCGTGTGCATCTGCAGTCTGCTTTTCGCCTTACCCTGTTGAGCGGTGTCCATGGCGATCTCCCGTCGCAAGCGCCAGTTGCTGGTGATCCAATCTCGCTTGCTGATGGTTTCATCGGCGCCACATTTCCTAAGTTCAACACCCGGCCTGCACCGGGGAGAAGACGGGTATTACTTCCGTGCGATGGAGAATTAAAGTGCAGGGCAAGCCGCGCGCGAAAGGTAGACAACCACCGCGTGAAGCATTTCGACAAACCTGGTATGACGATACCGATTCGAGGCACGGCCGCCCTGCTTGTTGCAGCGGCCATTGTCGCGGCCACAGCCATCTGGCTGCCCGCCTATCGATGGTTTCTGCTGATCAGCATTGGGATCGGGGTAGCGGTAGCTGGAGGGCTGGTCCTTTGGCACCGGTTGCGACCGGTTGAGGAAATGGATGTTCAGAACAAACGGCCGCTGGGATTGAGTTGATCGACGTAGCGGCCGTTCTGGCACTCAGGACGGGGTGTTTCGCCCGGTCGTTCCGCCGCATCCCCTGTTCCTTCCGCGTTTCCATCTGTAATATCAGCGCAAAGCGATACATGGAGGGTAAGGACGTCGATGACGATCTCGCGCCGTCATTTCTTGAAGAGTGCCACCGTTTTGGCCGGAGCCACGCTTGTGCCGGTGGGCGCAGGGCTCGCGGAGGGCTATGTACAAGACAGCAGCGTGCCTTCGAGTGAAGGGGCGGCGGACCATACGATTCGAATCGCGGCGTCGGCAATTGAGATCTCACCGAAGAAGATCATCTCCCTTACGACCTACAACGGTCAGTTTCCCGGGCCGCTGCTGCGATTCAAGGAAGGACAGCGGGTGACGGTCGATCTGGTGAATGATACCGACACTCCAGAGCAATTGCATTGGCACGGACAACTCGTGCCGGTGGACGTGGACGGAGCGGCAGAGGAAGGCACGCCGTATATCCCGGCGCACGGACGGCGGCGGATTTCGTTTGTGCCGCAGCCTGCGGGTTATCGCTTCTATCACACGCACAACCGCGCGGGAGCGGACCTTTCGGCGGGGCAATACGGCGGACAGGTCGGCCCGGTGTATATCGAACCGAAGAACGATCCGGGAGATTACGACCGCGAAATATTTCTCGTTTTGAAGGAATTTGAGCCGACGTTTAGCCGCGGCGGCGATATGCCGCAGGATGTGCTGACGCCCACGACGAGAGTGAAGGCGCTGGAGGAACGGGGCGAGTCGGAGATGAAGGCATCTTTGGCAAAGGGCATGCCTCACGGATACGAGGTTGGGTATTCGTCGTTCACGATCAACGGCCGAATGCTGGGCCACGGAGAGCCGATTAAGGTGAAGACGGGCGAGCGCGTGCTGTTTCACGTGCTGAACGGGAGCGCGACGGAGATCCGCAGCCTGGCGCTGCCGGGACACGTGTTCAAAGTCGTTGCACTCGACGGAAACCCGGTGCCGGATCCTGCAACGGTTCCGGTTTTGTGGCTGGGAACTGCGGAGAGAGTTTCGGCCATGGTGGAGATGAAGCATCCGGGCGTCTGGATCATGGGAGACACGGATGATGATGATCGGCGGCACGGGATGGGAATCGTCGTGGAGTATGCACATCAGACCGGCAAACCGCAGTGGGCCGCTCCGCCGAAGTCTCGCTGGGACTACACGAAGTTCGCGACGACGGGGGCCACTCTTCCAGCGCCGGACGACACTTTTGAGATGACCTTCGCCAAAGAGAATGCGGCGGTGGAGGGATTTAATCGGTGGTCGATCAATGGCGTGGCGTATCCGCTGACGGGAGCGATGGCTCCGGCGACATTTCATCTGCATGAAGGACGGCGGTATCGCGTGCACATGCGGAACGCAAGTGACGATCTGCATCCCATCCATCTGCACCGGCATGTCTTTGAATTGACGAACATCATGGGTAAAGCGACTGCGGGCGTAATGAAA
>JASLEQ010000321.1 GCA_030151135.1 Candidatus Sulfotelmatobacter sp.
CTATCTACGCTGCGCGCTCGCTAACCACGGCTGCGGTCCGGCTCCAGCAATCTCCGACAATCAGCCACGCCCCGAATCGCCGCCACACGCGCACATACTTCCCGCGTTCTGGCGTGATCGTGCCGTCCGATTGGTGCACGAGCACTGAGAATCGCCCCAGTTCCATCGCCATGTCGCCGGAATGATCCACTCGTGTCGTCTCCATCCGGAGATCGGTATATCCCGACTCGCCGAGCTTTCGCAGCACCCGCTCCACGGCTTGCTGGCCGTATGCTCCCTCGTAGTGCGGCGCCATCAAGACTCCATCCCGCGCAAACAAGCTGGCTGCTTGATCGTAATTGCCTGTGTTGAAAGAAGTTGAAAAATCCTGGGTGAGGTCCCGAACCTGGGACTCAACATCCCGTAGCGGACGGAAGTCCGTAGGGAAGTCAGAAAAAGACCGATACATCTACTACCTCCTGGGGGAAGGCGAAAAATCCGGATCCGCACGCTAGCTCGGAACGGCCTGGCTCAAATTGAGGTGATTTTAACTCAGATCAAGGTGCGAGAAGAGAAAACTTTTGCGAACGAAACGACAATCGCTGCAGAAGAAGAAAAACTGATCTATCTCTCGAGCGGCACCGACCGGCTGGGCAGCCGGCCACGCTCCGATTCACTCTTCATCGTGACGACACTCGGTTTCGCGCCGGGTTCCGCATCCATTCGCGCACTTTCCCGCGCCGCGATCTGGCGCTTCACCCGCTCCATGAGCACAATCAATTTTCTGTTTTCGTGATCTCTTTCGGCCTGCTTGCACATCTTCTGGACATCTTGCGGGGCGTAGGTGACACGATTCGTCATGGAGGAGGAGCCTCGGTCGATCAACGCTGGAATTTAAGAAGGCCTAGGCTACCTTATTCCTTAGCGCTTGCCAACCCCCTGAACACCCGATTTGTTCGACTCGCTCTCATACGGCCATCTTTCCTGTTCCTAAGCGCTTAGAGGCGTCCATGCCTCCATCGGGCTTTCAACCGGGACTGCATATCCCAGAGACGCATGACCTTAGTTACCTTTGACCTGGTACCCGTTTCCAAGACAATCAACCATGACATTTCCCCCCATGTGGGAGCGTGTGTGTTTTATCGCCAACTACTAAAGATTGCTCTGCTTGTCGTGGCTGCCAGTTCATGGGCCGCCGCACGCGACCTCGCCGTCGTGTCGAACAAGTCCAACGGCTTTTCCACCATCTCTGTGTCTGATCTCGTGAAGGTCTGCAAAGCGCAAACGAACCGGTGGCCCGATGGCAAGCCCGTCACACTGATCATGCGCGCCCCATCCGCTCCGGAAATGAAGGTTGTCCTCGAAAAGGTTTTCGAATTGCCGGAAGCGCAGGTGAAAGATCTTATTGTGAACGCAAATCATGGTCGCACGAATCATCCCGCAATCATGATTGCCGAGTCCGATGAGGATCTCGTCAACAAAGTGGCATCCATCCCCGGAGCGGTCGGCGTCGTCGATGTGTATGCCATTAACAGCAGCGTTTCCGTCGTGAAGCTCGGCGGTAAACTGCCGCTCGAGCCCGGATACCTGTTGCACGGCAATTAATGCGACGAGTCGGGCGGCTCGACTGAGCCGCGTTCTTTCCATGGCCGAAGATAAAAAAGCCCGAGCAGCCGCCGCCTCCGCAGACGCGGGCACTTCCGCATCCGAAACAGTCGCTGCTTCCTCCGGCAAGCCCCAGTTCACCCGCCGTTTCCCCCGCTTCGTCATCGACGTTCGACTCCAGGTGAAAATGTTTCAGGCCGGAGAGTTTCGTGCCTGCTGGGGCCGCTCCACCGAAATGGGTCAGGACGGCATCGGCGCAACCCTTACCGGCAGCCTCGATCCCGGCGAAATCGTCACTCTCGAAATTCCTCTGCCGCTGACGCCCTATCCGATCAAAGTCCGTGCGATCGTACGCTACCGTCAGGGCCTCCGCTACGGCTTCGAATTCCTCACGCTCAACAATAATCAGCGCGATACCATCAAGCGCGTCTGCGAGTTCCTCGCCACCAGATCCTAGTGGCAATCGCCCCCAGCAAGAATTCCAGGCCGCAGATATCTTGGATTCAGGCCAGGGTCTTCAATACTTCTTCGCTTCTTCCGCAGCAACTACTCGTGTCGCCCGGTAATACCGCGGGACATTGTTAGGATTTCTTCGCTGTATGACTCGCATCCTCATGCCGGATGCGGTAAATCAGATAGGCCACGACGGCCGCATTCAGCAAAAGCACGCCAACTTTCGCCGCACTCGGATGTTTATCGATCTCATACACCTCAACCGGAATCAGCCTCCCGGTAATCACCACGGTGACCCACTCCCCCCACCGCCGCTGTAGCCACAGTCCAGTTCCTTCCAGCAAGAACAGACCCGCGTAGATCAAGCCCACAATCCCCAACTTCTTGATCTCTGCTGCGTTCAGGTTCGAGACGCGGGCCAGAAAAACCTCCAAATGCCGGTTCCCTGGATCGAGTCGCAAAGCGATGAGCCCGCGCTCGAGTTGTTCGCTGAGGCTTCCATGCATGGTTCGAAACAAGCCCACAGAAAGCGCGATGAGCGAGGCTGACTTGAGAAATTTCAGGACGGCGATCAGCCGAAGTAGGTACCCGCCTTTAGCAGGAATTTTCCGTCGCTCGTCAGGTACGTTGGATTGGTCTGACGAATGCCACAGAGACCTGGGTATAGGGGAGGGTGCTGCCGCCATGTCTCTTTGTGCGGCGGACACGCCGAAAGGTTGCAGAAGTTTCAGGCGACGCTGAATACAGCCCGCCGGTGGCTCTCGCCGAAAGTCGGGAATATCTGCTCCCGCTTCGCGATCACGTGGGCCCGCAAAAAAGCTACGCGACTTGCTGTCTCGCAGATATTCGCGCGTCGCTCCAAAGATTGGTCGACGGATCGCATCCGGTCAGCGGTAAAAGCAAAATGGGCTGTAAGGCGGAGGGCTTCGTGAGAAGTCAGCTGCGGCATCGGGGCAACAGGTCCTTCTGAGCGGGTATCGGTATTGTATCAAAGCTCGGAGCTTTTGTGTATAGGGGTCAATCATCGGGAACCAGATTATTAAGCCTTAGTTTCTTTGGACAGCGGGCTTAAACCCGACAATGATTTTTGCAGCAGCCACCCTCCTAATTACGCAAATGTTTCTACGCACCACATAAAACCAAATCGCTGGGAAGGCTCATCCGACCCGTACAATACCCCCGTACGAATGCGTGCTCTTCTCCTGACCGTCGCGCTGGTCTGCACCGCCGCCGCACAAACTGCGCCCGTCCCGACCATTGCTGTCGTCGATGAAAATGGAGTTGTCCTGTCATCGGCCCGCGTGTCCCTTCAGGCCGATTCTCAGCCTGCCGCCCGCTGTCAGACCGATTACACCGGTCGCTGCTCGCTTCCCGGTGTCCCTTCCGGGACCTACAAGCTTCATGTCGAAAAGGAAGGCTTCTACGCCTCGGATCAACCAGCGGTTCAGATCACTGCGGGTGGCACCCTGGAAGTTGCGCTCTCTCACCTGCAGGAAATTCACGAGGTCGTCAATGTCCACGAATCCTCGCCCGCCATCGATCCTTCGCAAGTCTCTTCGAAAGAAACGTTGACCGGCCTCGACGTCGTCAACATGGTTTACCCCACAGCGCACGACTATCGCAACGCTCTCAACTTCATCCCGGGTGTGGTGAACGATCAATCGGGACAGCCCCACGTCGCGGGCGCGCAGACTTATCAGACCGAAACTCTGCTCGACGGATTCAATGTCACTCAGCCTGCCAATGGCCAGGTTCTGATCCGGGTCAGCACCGACGCCTTTCGCTCGATCCAGGTCGAACCCTCCCGCGAGCCCGCCGAAGCCGGCAAGGGCTCTGGCGGACTTCTCCTGCTGAACACCGGCATCGGCGATGACCACTTCCGCTTCTGGGCCACCAACTTCATCCCCTCGGTCCAGAACAAGCACGGATGGCGCTTCGATCAGTTTCTGCCTCTCATCACCTTCTCCGGCCCGATCGTCAAGCACAAAGCCTGGTTCTACAATGCCTTCGACGGCGAGTACGACAACCTCGTCTACACCGAACTTCCCGTCGGTCAAGACAACGACCACATCGTCCGCTTCGGCAATCTCACGAAACTACAAACCAACATCACCAGCCGGAATATCCTCACGACCAGTTTCCTGGTCAATCATCTTCATGATCTATACGCGTACCTGTCTCCACAAAGCCCGCAGCTCTCCAATCCTAAAGACGTGGAGTACTCCTACTTCCCCAGCATCAAAGATCAGCACTATTTCGACAACGGATTGCTGGTCGAGACCGGCATCGCCTTCGATCAATACGACATCACTCTCACCCCCTACGGCTCGATCCCTTATTTCGTGAACACCGAAACCGCCGGCGGGAACTACTATCTCAACGCGGAAACCACAGCTACTCGCTGGCAAGGGCTGAGTAACGTCTATATCCCTCCACAACAGTGGCACGGACGCCACGAGTTTAAAGTTGGCATCGATCTCGACAAGATCTCCTACGACGCCCACTACGACCGCCAGCCCATCTCATACCTCAGCGACGATCACACGCTTACCGGCGCCGGTGTCTGCCTCACGGCCCCGCTCAACGCCAACTTCCCCTGCACGCGCTATTCGACATTCACGCCCGCGCCGCTGGTCGAGGAATATAACAACGAAGTCTCCGCCTACGCCGAAGATCGCTGGAGTGTCACCAACCGTCTGCTCATCGAACCCGGAATCCGCTTCGACTGGGACAGCCTCGTTCACAATAAGAACTTCGCTCCGCGTCTTGCCGGCACCTACGTCCTTGATAATTCCGGCAATACAAAAATTTCCGCCGGCATCGGCATCATCTACGAGTCCACTCCTATTTTCCTGATTGCCCGTCCCTTCGCCGGATCTCGCCGCGACACGTTCTTCTCTCTTCCCACTCCTGGCTGCACCGTCAATTGCGTGACCGAAACCGGCCCGGTGAGCACAACTTTCACCGCCGATACTTCCGACTTGGAAACTCCCCGCTTCCTGAACTGGAGCATCGGCCTTGAGAAAAAACTTCCCGCGCAGATCTACATGAAGGCAGAATATTTCCAGCGTCGCGGCACCAATGGTTTCGTCTACGATGCGCGCGCCAACTCCACGACTGGCGACTTTGTTTTGCAAAACACCCGCGAGGATCATTACGACGCGTTCCAGATCCAGGCTCGCCGCACTTTCCATGACACTTACTCGCTGATGGGTGCCTACACGCGCTCGCATGCGCGCTCCAATCAGGCCCTCGATTTCAACGTCGACAGTCCCATCCTCGCCCCCCAGCAACCCGGTCCCTATCCCTGGGACGCCCCGAACCGCTTCCTCTCCTGGGGATATCTACCGTTCTTCCCGCTGCCGATCATTCACCAACTTGAAGTTGCCTATTCGGCGGAGGCCCGCACCGGATTTCCCTTCAATGAATTCACCGACCAGCAACAACTTATCGGCAAGCCTGGAGCCCAGCGCTTCCCGGAATATTTCGCGCTGAACCTCCAACTC
>JASLEQ010000363.1 GCA_030151135.1 Candidatus Sulfotelmatobacter sp.
ATCGCGTTCATCGGGTCACCGGATGAGGCTGTCATTTCCGCGCTCCACCTGAACGTCATTGCGCCACAAGATTTCGCGACGATGCTCGCGCCGCGTCCCGCAGAATCCAACAAAGGCAACTACGGCCACGTCCTCGTCATCGGAGGCTCCCTCGGCAAATCCGGCGCTGCCGCTATGGCCGGGATCTCTGCCTTGCGCGCGGGCGCCGGTCTTTCCACCGTCGCTACATCGAAATCCGCTCTGCCCGCGGTCGCAGGATTTTATCCGGAATTGATGACCGAGCCGCTATCCGAAACTGAAGCCGGCACAATCGCCACCAGCGCCGGACTCAAAATTGAAGAGCTTGCAAAGACGATGACCGTGCTGGCAATCGGTCCCGGCATCTCGCGCGATCCTCATACCGCAACGCTGGTGCGATCGCTGGTCTCGCATCAGAAAGCGACGATGGTCGTCGACGCCGACGGCCTCAACGCCTTCGAAGGACTCACGAACGAATTCACTGGGAAGGGAAGAGTTCTCGTCATCACGCCGCACCCCGGCGAGATGGCGCGTCTGGCGGCCTGTTCCACCTCCGATGTCCAGAAAGATCGTTTGGGAATCGCGAGGCGTTTTGCCCGAGACCATGATGTCATCGTCGTACTGAAAGGTCATCGCACGCTAGTCGTTCAGCCCGACGGCGAAGCCTGGGTGAACACAACCGGCAATCCCGGAATGTCGACGGGTGGCACCGGAGACATTCTCACTGGCATGGTCGCTGGCCTGCTCGCCCAAAATCCAAAGAATCCATCGTTGGCCGTCTGCGCCGCCGTGTACCTGCACGGATTGGCAGGAGATGTAATGCGCGAGAAAGTCGGCGAACATTCCTTGATTGCCACCGACCTGCTTCGAGGACTGCCAGACGCTTTCTACCGTGCCCGCCAAATCTCGAAGTCAAGTCTCGTCTGTTGGACGGGCTAGGCGGGATTGTCACCCTGACCGCAGTCGAAGGTCCCCCAACCGTTCTTAGCGGCCTCCTTTGAAGTGCGAAGCCGTGCTTTCTCGCAACCGCTATCCTTCGCGTCCTCTGCGGCCGTTCTTCGCGCACTCCGCGGTCAAAAGCTTTTCGCGCCTTCATCGACCAACAGGCAACCGCACCGTCTTCCCCTCGCGCGCCGACGTCCGCGCCGCATCCAGGATCTCAGTCACAATCACATTCGTCGACAACGACGACAAGGGATCTTCCGCAGCACCGTCGAGAACAACAGCGCGCAGATAAGTCATGGAATCATCATAAGGCGCGGAAATCGCCTTCGCCGCAATCTGCCGCTCCTGGTCGTCTCCCGCCCGTCGCACCCGGATATCATCGCGCTTTACCGTAATCGCATATCCCGTCGCCCCGTAGACTTCCATATCTTTCCGATCGAATGGCCAATTCCACGACGCCTGGATAATCGCCTGCGCTTTCGGATAGGTCAGCACAATCGTCGCCTCATCATCGACCCGCGGATAAATCTCCGGTTTAATCTGCTGGGTCACCGCCGTCACCGTCTGCGGACGCTCTCCATTCATCAGCCATGTCATCAAATCCGCCCCGTAGCACCCGAAATCAAAAAGTGCGCCAGCCCCATTCAACTTCGGATCCGTCAGCCATGAAAGAAATTCCGGCTCAACCCCAATCTCTTTCGGACCCTTATGCCCATCGTGCACCACGACTTTTCTCACCTCGCCAAGCGCGCCATCATGAACCAGATCGTACGCAGCATGATTGCTTCGATACCACGACGTCTCGTAATTCACCAGCACATGAATCTTGCCTTCCTGCGCGGCCTTCTGCATCGCCACAGCATCTTCATAGCTGACCGCCAGAGGCTTCTCCATCATCACGTGCACGCCGTGCCTGGCACAGATCTCCACCACCTTCCGATGATCGAACGTATTCGTATACGCGAGCACCGCCTGCGGATGCGCCTTCGCAATCATCTCCTCCAGGTTTGAAAACAGCCGCGATCGCTCGATCCCATATCTCGCCCCAGCCTGCGACAGCAGTTGCGCATCAGGTTCCGCGATGCCCACAATCTGAATCGCCGGGCTCTTGGCCGAATTCTGGAAGAATCCGTGAACGTGCCCGTGAACCAGCCCAACGATCCCAACGCGCAACGGCGGCCCCGCGGCCGCAGACGTCTGTGCGAACGATAGGGCACAAGCAAGGAATGGAAGCATGATTGCCATCGATAAAAAGCGCGACATAGCCCTCCTGAAAACTTCAGCGTAGACAAAACCGTACGTCACCGTGGATGAGCGGCGCTTTCAGAGCCGCCTTGAAGTCCCTGATCTAGGGGGCTTAAGCCCCTGTGAACAGGCGGCCAACCGTACATTAATAGTTTAGTTAACATCACCCTAACCCCTTCATCCGGCATGACCTTCCCTCGCCAAATGCCGCATTCCGCGCAGGAATTCGTACAAGGGTCGTCTGTAATCTATTCCACATTCCGCCATGGTGCGATAGTGAAATTGTCTATGACTCACTTCCCCCAACCGCACCCATCGCGGCGCGCGGCTCGAGTCCAGTTAGGAGACTCTGTTCTCGCCGCCATTCGTCTTGAAGACGGACGCCGTACAAAAGCCAAACTCCAAACCATCTCCGCCACCGGAGGCCTGCTGCGCCTGCCCCATTCGCTCGGCCAAGGTGACTTTGTCGAAGTCGCCTTTCAAACGCAGGCCGGCCCTGTGCACGGCATGGCCGAGGTCCTGAGCCCGATGCGCAAGCTCGCCGACAGCGTGCTCCAGCCCTTCCGCTTTGTGGCCATTGAAGACGATGACCACCGGCGTCTTCGCACTTCGCTGGATCACGTCGTCGAGCGCAATCAGTTAGGACTCAAGGCCAGCGCCTTCTCCACCTATTAACTCAAAGGTTAACAATCCCGTGGAGACGCCGCCTTCCCCATCGAGGGAGGAAAAACTCCTCGCTGTGACTTCGTGTCCTTGATGGTTTCGATCTTTTCACCACGCGCGGTTTTATACTGACGACGTGGAGACCTCGAAGACAACGGAAGCCATTCGCGAACTCACCACTCATTCTGCTGAAGAGACCATCGCCTTCGGCCGCACCCTCGTCGATCTCCTCGCCCCGCCGAAGTTGGTCCTTCTGCGCGGAGACCTCGGCGCTGGCAAAACTACCCTGGTCAAGGGAATCGCCGCCGCTTTCGAAGCAGCCTCCGAAGAAGACGTAACCAGCCCCACCTTCACGCTGATTCACGAATATCGTGGCGCCCGCGCCAACCTGTTCCACATTGATCTCTATCGCATCGACACGCAGCGCGAACTCGACACGCTAGCCCTCGACGATCTCCGCGGTGACAACAGCATCCTTCTGATCGAGTGGGGAGAGAAATTCCCGAGATTCGTCCGCGAGCGCGACCTGGAAATCTCATTGGATCGAGATGGCGATACCGTCCGAAGGATTAAGTTGATTCGTTGAATTCGGTGCCGCCAGAGACGAAGGCCCACTCCCACTATTCTGGTACTCGGCGCAAATAATTACGGTGGCACCCTAACCTAAAAAATTGGCGCGTAACCGGCTTCAAAACCGCCGGCCCGGACAACTCCCAAGTTGTTCCAGCCCTCTGTAGAAGTAGGAAGTCCAATTTGAACGCTGGAACATTGACACAGTCGGGCGGCGCTGCGTCGAGGGAATTGGAACCATAGGAGGTCGATATGAATCGAACCAGCGCAGTCTTTGCATGTTTCTTTGCTCTTTTATTCGCTCTTTGGGTGCCGCACGCGACGGCAAGTCAGGCGAACCAGGCAACTAAAATCAGCTTCAACCAGCCCGTGGAGATTCCCGGCAGAGTCCTGAATGCGGGCACTTATTGGTTCACTATACTCAGGGATGACCCTGACCAAGATGTGGTGCAGGTTTGGAACAGCACTCGGCAAAACTTGTTGGATACCATCGTAACTGTCCCCGACTACACCCGGCACACGCCCAGCCGCACCGTCATCAAGTTCGAAGAGAGAGCGTCGAATTCGCCTGAGGCACTTCGCGCCTGGTTTTATCCCGGCGAAAACTACGGACACGCTTTCGTTTATTCCCAAACCGAGGCCAGGAATCTCGCCAAGAGAACGGGACACCCGGTCTTATCCATGCGCGATGACATAGCGGCGAACTCTACCAAGCCTGCTAAATCCGCCAAAGACTCTTCAGTGATGGCCATGAAGAACGCACCAATCCAGGCGATCGACGCCAATGGAAACCAGGTCGACAAATCCCAGGCGATACAAGTCGAGCCGAATCAGACCACCGCTTCGCGCCATTAGGAATCGACGTGGAGCTTCGTCATGTTGAGCGGAGACAGGGCCGCACAGGCGGCCCTGTTCGGAGTCGAAACATCCCTACCCTACTTTCTGTGTTTGGACAGCTTGGATACGCAACATACCGCGAGGCCGTCCTCCGCTTCACGCTGCGCAGTCTTGTCGCCGAGCCCGCTCCAGGCTCGGCAAGACATCGTGAACTCACGTCCTTGGCCATCCCAGACGCCCACCGGCATTCAAAGTGAAAACCCCGGCAATGTGCCGGGGCCCGTCATACTTCGGAAACTGCTTTTTACTTCTTGCTTGGATCATCCGCGGGATTCACGTAGTTAAACTGAAATGGCGCCTGCCCGTGCACTTGTACAACCACCTCGCCTGAAGCCATCGCATAGTGATGCATGTCCGGATCCAGGTACGCGAAACTGCCGGCCGGAAAACTAGCCATTTTATCGGTATCGAATGTATCTCCCATCCCCACTTTGAAAGTACCGGAAACTACCGTTACGTTTTCCCGGTGAGGATGCCAGTGCGGTGCCAATCGGTACCCGTCCGGCATTTTCACCCGCACCGTGTAATCACCGCTGCTGCCTGCCGGGTTTCCTTCAAGCACTGCCACCTGTGCGCCGGCAGAAATAAATGGCGGCGCCGCTCCCCACGGAATTGAATTTGGAGTGAAAGCATTCTTTTCGCTCGCACGCACTGCTGTCTCTGACCTCCACCCCAGTCCTGCCAAAGCTGCTATCACAACACCGAAACACAGAACACGTCTCATTCGCACTGTCTCCTCTCGATCCTGTTGTTCAGCATCATCTCTTCACTTTCGACTCGAGGCAACTCACGCGGGATAATTTTTGTATATCTTTTCTATATCTAGGCAAGTCATGGAAAATCACGGATAATTCCGGGGCTGGCGAACTCCATGGGGCACACCAAAGCACCTTCGGTCGAGATGGAATTGGATTTGGGGCGTTATGAACTACGCCGCTCAGGTTCCCGCATCAAGCTGGAACGAAAGCCCATGGAACTGCTCATCCTGCTCGCAGCCCGTCGTGAGCACCTCGTTTCCCGTGACGAGATCGCGCGCAAACTCTGGCCTTCAGATCTCTTCATCGACATCGAAAAAAATCTTAACAACATCGTTCGCAAGCTGCGCAGCGCCTTGCGGGACAATGCCGATCGCCCGCGTTATCTCGAGACCGTCGTTGGTAAAGGATATCGCTTTGTTGGCCCTCTCACGGTCATCGGCAGCGAGTCTGCCCGCTCCTCTGGACTTCTGTCACGCGACCACACCTCCCTCGATCCATCGGAACATTGTTCCATTGCGGTGCTTCCACTCGTGCTCGCAGGCAAGGCGGCCGATGATCAAGGGATATGTTTCGGCTTTGCCGATGCGCTGGCCGCGCGCCTCGGAAACCTTCGAGGACTCAGCGTTCTGCCTGTCTCGGCCGCTCTTACACAGCCGGCGGATTCGTCGGTCCAGGAATTTGCTGCGCGCCTCGGCGTGCGCTTCGTAGTATATGGCGCCATCCAGATCTCCAAGAACCAATGGCGGCTCTCACTGCAAATGTTGGATGCCCACTCGCAACGGATCCCGTTTTCCAGAAAATGCGACCTTCATCTCCCCCACCTTCCTGCACTCGAGGCCGAGATCGCTGCACAGATTGCCGCCGCCCTGAATCGGACGCTTCCGTCAGGCGCCGCCGAAAGGCCTTCCCGCTATAGCCGCGATCCTTTGGCCTACGCGGAATTTGTTCGCGGATATCGCATCACGTCCTCGGCAGATGCGTCCATCATGGATCGTGCCGCCGAACATCTGTCGAATGCCGTGAGGCTGGATCCAGCCTTTGCGCTTGCCCATGCGACTCTTTCCTTCGCATGTGCGACGCGTCATTTTGAGTTTGATCCCGCAAACCTTTGGCTCGAAAAGGCCGAATTCCACTGCCGCCGTTCCCTCGAACTCGAACCCAACCTCGCAGAAGCTCACGTCGCTCGCGCATTTCTTGTTTGGGGGCCATCCAAGAACTTCCAGCATCTCGAAGCCATTGCAGGCCTCAAGCGTGCCTTGGCGTTGCAGAGCAATCTTCCACATGCCTACAACCGGCTTGGAACCGTCCTGGCTCATATCGGCTTGCTTGATCACGCCCGTGACATGTTTGAGCGCGGACGCCCGTTTCAGCCCCGCAACGCGGTCAGCCCCAGCATTGTCCAGGTCTATGTCTGGGACCTGCAACTCGACCTCGCTCGCCGGCAGATTGCACTCTGGCGAACCGAAAGTCCCTCCAACAAGTACCCGATCTACTTCGCGCCTTTCCCGGCAATGCTGACTGGAGATTGGGACGAAGCCGCTCCTCTTGTGGACGAGGCTGTACGCCTCAGTCCTAATGATCCCCTCGTCGTGAGTCTTCAGGGATTGCTTTTCGCCTCAATAGGTCAGAACGAGAAAGCCCAGGCCTGCGTCACCAAGGCTTGTTCTAACCCGAAATCCTTCGGCCATGCCCATCACACCTACTACCAGATCGCGGGAACCATGGCTTTGACTGGAGATCGCGAAACCGCTTTTGAATGGCTTGAACGTAGTGTCTCGACCGGATTCGCTTGCTGGCCCTTCTTTCTGAAAGACCCTAGCCTCGCACCATTGCGGTCAATGCCCGAGTTTGAGCGCCTCATCAGCTCACTGCAGGCGAAATATCCTGATCACTTGGCGCGGTGAATGCGCGCGGAACAGTGCCGCCGCCCATCAGAAATTTGTCATGTTCAGCGGAAAAAGGGCCGCAAAGGCGGCCCTGTTCGTAGTCGAAACATCCCTTCTGGAGACGCTGCACTTCGGCCCGGCTAACTCCCCGACTTTCCAAACCACTCGTCAAACCACTCCAGCGAGCGCAAAAAGTAGTCGTGCCAATCCGCGGCCTTCACGAACACATGCCCTTCGTTCGGATAGACCACAAATTTCACCGGCACATGCAAATCCTTGAGCGCATGCCACCACTCGATCGATTGCTCGACCGGAACCTCGCCATCACGATCGCCAACCATGATCAGCGTGGGCGTCTTGACGTTCTTCACGAAGTGCATCGGATCGCTCTTCGCATACACCGCCGGATCGTCATACACGGACGCTCCAAAGAACGGAATCATCCATTCATCAATATCGTTCACGCCGTAATAGCTCAGCCAGTCAGACAATCCTGCCCCAGCCACGGCCGCAGCGAAACGATGCGTCTGCGTCTCCGCCCACATCGTCATATATCCGCCATAGCTGTGTCCGCGAATCCCCAGCTTGTGCTCGTCGATCGGATACTGCTTCGCAATCGCATCGATCCCGGCCATGATGTCGCGGAAATCTCCGCCGCCGAAATCTTTTACATTCGCCTGCGTGAACGCCTCGCCCTGCCCATAACTCCCGCGCGGATTCGGGCAGAACGCAAAATATCCCATCGCCGATTCCGCACCCATCGTCATCGTGTCCCACCTTGCCTCGCATGCTGATGACGGGCCACCATGCACATTCACCACCAGCGGATATGTTTTCTTCGCATCGTAGTTGACCGGCAGCATCAACCACCCTTCCACGTGGAAGGTCCCGTTCGTCCAATGAAAGTTAACCGCCTCGCCCCAGGCGGGTTTTACGTCCTGGTTGAATTCGCTGAGCTGTTCCCATTTTCCGATCGGCCCGGCCCACAGTTCTGGAGGCGTTTTCGGGGACTGCCGCACTACTGCGGAGACTGCTCCATCGCGAGACACGGCCTCTGCAATCGAACGGACTGCGCTCACCGATTCCTCGCCTGACCAGATATGCTGCACCGCTCCCGATGTCGTCACGCTCCCGATGCCGGCCTTTCCATCGATGTTCTCGCCAAACAGGATGCGATCGGCCGACGTCCACACCAGGCTCGCCGGAGAACTTGCGATCTTTGGAGTGAGATCCCGGATCCCGCCTCCCGCCAGCGAAAGCGCATAGATCTCCCCGCCCACCGACCCTTCATCGCTCATCAATCCTCCGATGAACGCGATGTGCTTTCCGTCCGGCGAAACATGTGGCTCCGCGATCTGCATTTTCGGTGCGTAGATATCATGCATCTCGTGCGATTGTCCATCGATGTGGAACAGGTGCGCCACATACCAGTTCGCATCGCCCGCGCCGTGCGCGGCGATCGCCGCCCAACCACTGCTGTCGGGCATCCAGTCGTACTCATACACGTACATATCCGGACGCGTAATCGCAGCCAGCGTATTCGTACCAAGATCGACCGTATACAAACGCTGCTCGTACGCCTGATCGTCAACGACGCCGGACAGCGGCAGCATCGGCTGCAAAGGTCCCGCAGCCCGCGGCAGTCCCTCGGTAAACAGCACCCCCAACTTCGTCCCATCGGGGGAAAATGTCGGAAGCGCCGCATAGCCCTTCAACTCGGCGCGTTTCGTGGTGTGCCCGTCATCGATCGTTGCCGTCCACAGCTGTGCGGCGGGAACTTCCCCCGGCAGGTCCGCCAGAAACACAACTTGCTTCGAGTCCGCAGACCATGCCACATCCCGCACCGGCAGCTTGCCCTCGATGGAGATCACCTGCGATGGACCGTTTTGTGAAGGAATCAACGATAGTTCGCCGTTGAAGATGTAAGCGACCTGGTATCCGTTAGGGGAGATTGCGACTTGCTGGATGTTCTTTGCGTGCGGCATCGAATCCAGCACCTCCGCCGCGCGCGACGAGTTTTCACCGTGAGCACGAATCGAGACGACGCTGCACATCGCAAGCGCTGCCAACGTGCGCAAGAAATAAGAACTCATAGATTCTGTCCCCTGAGGCGAGCGTGACTGAAAACTAGCACCGGACCGCTTTTCAGAACCCCATGATGTTGTAGCCGCAATCCACGTAGATCACTTCGCCGGTAATTCCGCTGCTGGCGTCCGACGCAAGAAACACCCCGGTGCGCCCGACTTCTTCAATTTCCACCCGGCGCCCCAGCGGTGCGCGCTCCTCGTGCTCGCGCATCATGTCTCCAAAGCCCGCAATGCCCCGCGCAGCCAGCGTCTTGATCGGCCCCGCAGAAATCGCATTCACCCGGATCTTGTCTTTCCCCAGTTCATACGCAAGATAACGCACCGAGCACTCCAGCCCGGCCTTCGCGACCGCCATCACGTTGTATCGGGGAACGACTTTTTCCGACGCGTAATAGGTCATCGTCAGTATCGATCCGCCCTCGGTCATCAGCGGAGCCGCGGCGCGCGCCACGGCGATCAGCGAATACACACTCACGTCCAACGCGACCCGGAAACCCTCGCGCGATGTGTTTACGAAACTGCCTTTAAGTTCGTCCGCCGGCGCGAACGCTACGGAATGCACCAGGGTATGCAGCTTGCCGTATTTCGCCTTCAACTGCTCAAAGAGCTTGGCGATCTCGTCATCGCGGCTCACGTCGCACATGTATCCCTGGGCGCCCGGCATGGCCTCGATCAGTTCCTTGGCCTCGGCCTCAAGTCGCTCGTTCTGATACGTGATTGCCAGGTTCATCCCGGCCGCGTGCAATCCTTGCGCAATCGACCAGGCGATCGACCGCTTGTTGGCCACCCCAAACACCACTGCGTTCTTGCCCTTTAGATCAGCGGACATAACTCTCCTTGCAAAGTGAAAAGGATACCAGACGTGGATTTACCGCAGACCCACACAGAACCCCTGCTGTGACGTTTCTTCTCCGGAAACACGAAAGCGCGACCCTTGGCCGCGCCACGTCACTTTCTACTCTCTATTTCCAGAATAGCAAATTCGGAAGGGTAAACCGGCAAGACTCCGCCCAATTATATTTCGACCGCTTTCATCGACTTACATCGATTCGTGTAATTTCTGCCTATTGACAAGATTTCCCGCAATGCGAGAATGCGAGCCTTTTTCTCCGCGCCCTCTGCGGATCTTCTTGGCGCCCTCAGCGTTCCAAGCTTTTGCTTTTTCCTAAAACTCAGCATCAATCAGCAGCCATTTCCTCCTGAACCGTCTCCCCAACAGGCCAGCTAGCCGCCACAAATGACAGGCCATACACGCAGGCAAGGATCGCAAATGCCACCACCAGGCTTACCTTCTGCGCGACGGCTCCCACGCAAATCGCCAGCACCAACTGCAGAAACGTCCCGAAGAAATAGAACGTGTTCTGCACTCGCCCCATCAGGTGCTTCGGCACCATCTCCATCAGGTTCGTGTTCATGGCGACTCCGCCCACGCCTCGCGCCGAGCCCATCGCGAAGTACGTAAGGATCGCCAAAACGAGCAACCCTGAAATTGGAGCGAAAGCCATGCACACTGACAGCATCGCCATCGAGAATGCAATCACGCGCCGCCCCCCGATCCACGAAATCATCTGTGGCGCATACAGGGCGCTGACGAACGCTCCAGTGCCCCATCCTGCGTTCAGCCAGCCATATCCTTTTGCGCCGGCGTGGAAGACGCGGTCACTCAATGATGGCGTAACCACCACTCCGGTCACCATCGCGCCCAGGAACAGCGCCCAGCTGATTCCCAGCAGGATCACCGCGCGATGGTCCCGCAAGAAAAGTAAGCCATCCCGCATATCTCGCCAAAAACGCTGGAACTGGCTCTCCGCCGCAATAATGTCCTTGTGCAGTTCTTCTGGGCGAATCACCACGTGATGGCCCTTGCGGACGTACAGGTAACACAAGAACGAGATCACGTAGGTCGACACATCGAGCGTCAAGACGCCGCCCAATCCAATGTGATCGTAGATGAACCCGACAATGGCTCCCGCAATCAGAAATCCGCCTTGCACGCCGGCAAGCAGAAAAGTATTCGACTGCACAAACTGTCCTTCGGGAGTCAGTTCCTGGATCAGCGCCGTGATGGTTGGCCAGAACATCCAGAAGCCCGCGGCCACCAGCGTGTTCATCAGGTACAACTGCCATACCTGCACACGCCCTCGAAACGCCAGGACTGCCACAATCACAATGATGACCGCGCGAGTCGCGTCCAGCCACATCACCAGCCGCCGCCGGTCCTCACGATCGATGACCACACCGGTGAACGGAAGCATGAGCATGGCGGGAATCGTCTGAAGCACGGCGAATGTGCCCAGCGCCATCTCCGAATGCGTGGCCTTCAGGATGTACCAGGCCACCGCGGCCGAGTTCATCCCGCTGCCCACCATGGAGATCACATTGGCGGCAAATACGAATCGCAACGGGCGATTGCCGAAACTGGCACGCATCTCTCTACTCTATCGCAATCTCTTTTCGCCACAGAGACACAGAGAAATTACATCGCTCGCAGGGGCCTCTTATTCGCAAGCCTCTGGTCAGGTTCCGTTGTCAGAATTTTCCCTGCCCTTCCCCTGTGTCTCTGTGCCTCTGTGGTGAAAGTGAAAAGCGTTTTTGTGATGCACGCTCTTGCGCGCCGCGCCGTTCAGCGCTACGATTCGCCTGCTACTCAGAAGGCAAGTCGTCGCGCATACGCCGGAGGCGGTCTATGAGACAGTGCAAGCGCTTTTTGTTGCTCGCCGTCGTTTTCTGTTTCGCGTTTCTGCTTTCGCAAGCCTGGGCCCAGGTCGACCACATCACAATTGCCGCTGGAACCGATGAAGACCACGCTCTTCAGTCCATTACCAGTGAGCAGGACAATGCCAAAAAGATTTCCATGTATCAGGATTTCGTCCAGAAATTTTCGGCGAATCCGCAGGCCGTCGCCTACGGCGACTGGCAACTTGCGCAGATCTATCAGGCCAATGGCGACATGGATAAAGCGCTCGACTCCGGGGACAAGGCGCTCACCGCTTCTCCGCACAATCTCGACATCTTGGTTTCCCAGGCCGGCGTCGCGCAGCAGGCGAAGAACAATATCAAGCTGATGGACTACGCAGCCAAGGGCGGCGAAGTTTGTCATTCCATCGCGAAGCAGCCCAAGCCGGAAGGCATGAGCGACGATGACTTCGCGCAAAAAATCAATCAAGACAAGGCATCGGCGCAGAACAACTGCGACTTCCTCGAGAGCACCGGATTCAACGCCATCACCGTCGAGCAGGATCCCAAGAACCGCATGACGGAGATTGAGCAATACACCACCGCCTTCCCGGATTCCAAGTTCAGCGACCAGGTTTCCAATTACGCGATGTACACGCTTGGCCCGGGGCAGTTGAACGACCAGGTGCGCCTCGTCTCATTCGGCGAAAAGACTCTCGCGCGCGATCCCAATTCGCTGCCCGCGTTGCTTCTTCTCTCGAGCTACTATAGCGACGACAAGAAACCCGGCAGCGCAGCGAAGGCGATTTCGTACGCGCAGAAAGCCATCGAAGTCGCGAAGCCTGACGCCCCGGACGCCGACAAGTCCCGCAGAGTGGCAGCCGGCGCCGCTCACAACACAATTGGATGGGCCTATTTAAACCAGGACAAGCTGTCGTCGGCCGTTCCTGAACTCAAATCTGCATCCTCCCTGCTCAAAGGCCAGGACGATCAGCAGTACGCCCGCGCGCTCTACGGACTGGGTTTTGCCTATGGCAAGATGAACAAGCTGACGGAAGCCCGCGAAGTGCTCACCGAAGCGGTCAAGATCCAGGGCCCACTGCAACCGATGTCGCAGGATCTTCTCGCGAAGGTAAACAGCGCCAGGGCGAAGGGCCG
>JASLEQ010000364.1 GCA_030151135.1 Candidatus Sulfotelmatobacter sp.
CCCCTTTCGACGTCGCTCGATCATGTGGGACCGCTGGCTGCGAGCGTTGAAGACGCCGCAATCATTCTGCAGGCGGTTGCAGGATACGATCCTTTGGATAGCAGCTCGGCGGAAGTTCCTGTCATGGATTACGTTTCTGCCGCTAAGGAAGGCGCGAAGACACTCCGAGTGGGCATCCCACGAGGCTACTTTTTTGAGAATCTCGATTCGGAGGTAAGTTCTTCGATTGAGCTTGCCATTATGGGCATACGCACTCTGGTGAAACAGATCCAGGATGTTGAACTCGATGTACCGACAGACCGCACCTTACAAGCGGCTGAATCATGGGCTTACCACGCGGGAAGTGTGGCGAAGAATCCCGACCTGTATCAGCCAGAAACGTTGCGTCGTATTCGCACGGGAGAAAGCGTCACCGCCGCGGATTACATCCAGAAACGGCGCGAGTTAGAGGAATCGCGGCGGAAGATCCGCCAAGTGTTCGCTGACGTGGACCTGCTGGTCGTGCCAACGACACCTATTCCGGCGCCATCGATCGAAGAGCTGAAAACAGATCCTGGGAAATTGCGCCCTGCCGAATTGAAGCTGTTGCGTAACACCCGGCCTTTCAATGTATGGGGATTGCCAGCGATCTCGGTGCCGTGCGGATTTACCCACAGCGGCTTGCCCATGGGACTTCAGATCGCTGCCGCGCCTTGGCGAGAGAACCTGGTACTGCGCCTGGCTCACGCCTACGAGCAGGCTACCGCATGGCATAAGCGTATATGTCCGACGTAGGCGGCTGCCCATCGTAAAACTTGCCACACTGTGTGACGGAATTCTAGAAAGGGCGGGCTTTCGTACTTTCGGCCCTTGGCTATGCAATCCCTGCGTTGACGGATTGACGTTTCAGCCGCCCGTCCGTCTAAATATAGAGCGTACACTATTGTGTTTGCCGGATGACTTCAAAGCCTTGCCCTGTTCGGAGCCCAAAATGAAATCAGTCTACAAGCCTTCGGTTGCGGTTCTTGCCTGCCTGTTGCTGTCTGTCCTTTTCGCCCATTCTCAAGATACTTCCATTCAAGAGGTGCATGGGATCGTCGTGTCGAGCATTGACCCGGCAGTCAAGCCCGGCGATGACTTCTATCACTTCGCGAACGGCAATTGGATCAACCACCAGACAATTCCTGCAGACCGTGCCGCGGTGGATGTGTGGACGAAACTGGGGGATTTGAGCAATGAGCGCATGGCCGATCTTATTAAGGAGATCGCGAATTCGAACGGCTCCTCCGAATCCGGACTGCGCAAAGTGGCTGATCTGTACAAGTCCTACATGGACGAGGCGACGATCGATAGCAAGGGCATCGCTCCGCTGAAGGCGCATCTTGACTCGATTGCAGCGATCCAGGACAAGAAGCAACTGGCCAAGGCTTTTGGGGAAACGCTGCGCGCGGATGTCGATGCATTGAACAATACGAACTTCCATACTCCCAACCTGTTTGGGTTGTGGGTTGCGCCGGGCTTCAACGACTCGGACCATTACACGCCATACCTGATGCAGGGCGGCGTGGTGCTGCCGGATCGTGAGTATTACCTCTCGGACAGCGACAGCATGAAGAAGATTCGCGCCGGGTATGAAACGCACATCACGACGCTGTTGAAGTTGGCTGGGATGTCTGATCCGGAAACGCGAGCGAAGAAAATTATCGATCTCGAACATGCGATTGCCGAGGTGCATCGTCCTTTGGCGGAGAATGAAGATATCAAGAAGGCGAATAATACGTGGACTCATGCGGACTTTTCGTCAAAAGCTCCGGGACTGGATTGGGATGAATACTTTGCAGGCGCCGGGCTCAGCAACGTGAAAAGTTTCATCGTATGGCAGCCGGAAGCTTTCACGGGGGAAGCGACGCTGGTCAACTCGACCGACCTGGAGACCTGGAAAGACTGGTTGTCGTTCCATCTGATCGAGGCGTACTCGGGCGTGCTGCCGAAGGCATTCTCGGACGAGCGATTTGCGTTTTTTGGAAAGCAACTGTCAGGCACCCCGGAACAGCGCCCGCGATGGCAGCGGGGAGTCTTTATCGTGGATGACTTCCTGGGCGACGCGATCGGCAAGGTTTATGCCGAGAGGTACTTCCCTGCTTCTTCGAAGGAGCAGGCGCAAAAGATGGTGGCAAACCTGATTGCGGCCTTCCGAAAGCGAATTGAAGCATTGACTTGGATGAATCCCTCGACAAAGGCGGAGGCGGAAGCGAAGCTCTCTACGTTGTATGTCGGGATTGGATATCCGGAGACGTGGAAGGATTATTCGAAGTACGAAGTGAAAGCGGACGATCTTTTCGGAAACGTCTGGCGCGGCCGGCTGTGGGAATATCGACGACAAGTGGAACGGCTGGGCAAGCCAGTCGACCGCAAAGAGTGGTCGATGACTCCGCAGACGGTGAATGCGGTGAACTTACCATTGCAAAATGCATTGAACTTTCCGGCAGCAATCCTGCAGCCTCCATTCTTTGATCCTCAAGCCCCGGCGGCGACGAATTACGGCGCAATCGGATCGGTGATCGGGCACGAGATCAGTCATACCTTCGATACCGAAGGAAGTGCATTCGACTCCAAAGGGCGCGTTCGCAACTGGTGGACTCCTGAAGATTTGAAACACTTCGAAGCTTCCACTGCGCAATTGGCTGCCCAGTACGATCAATACAAGCCCTTCCCGGATCTCTCGATTAACGGGAAGCAGACCCTGGCCGAGAACATCGCCGACGTTGCCGGACTCTCGGCTGCATATGACGGATACAAGGCTTCCGGGCAGGTGGCACCGACAATCGACGGATATTCGAGCGATCAGCAGTTCTTCATCGCCTTTGGACAGAACTGGGGCGAGAAGCTGCGCGAGGCTGCGCTGCGTCAGCAGGTCATGACCGATGAACATTCCCCTGGAGAATACCGTGCCGATACTGTACGGAACCTCGATTCGTGGTACTCAGCCTTCGAGGTGAAACCGGGAGAGCAGTTGTACCTGGCCCCGGCAGAGCGGGTGCGTATCTGGTGAAACAGGCTCACGTTTAGCAAGTTTCCGGTTGGAAGGGCGAACCGGACCGTGGCAAAATCCAGCTTACTCACAAGCGTCAGGATCTAGCGTTGCTGCCCGTTGATGGAGCGGCGCGTCCGTCCGCTCTGCTACCAGTCTTCCATGGGCCACGCCCGAAGAATCCGAAGAGCTCTAGGCGCTGCTTTTCTTATTCGTCTACAGCAAACCTGGTATGCGAACTCCTGACATCTACACAATCCCCCTTAGTGTCGGTAGGTTGAAATCAACGAGCAAGAACTCGCCGATTTGAGGAATTCCCGCGCGTTCGTTGCGTCCTGAATTGGCCCAAGAACGAAGCAAGACCCAGCTTACTTCCATCTTGAGGTGATTCGTGACGCACAAAATAGCAGTAGTGTGTCTTCTGACGTTGTGCCTTGTAAATTGCGGTAGCAGCCCGAAAACAGTTTCGCAGTCCACACCTGCTCCCATCGATTCGCCCAGTCCGACGGCAGCGCCTCCGCCCACAACCACGCCAGCGCCAACTCCGGGCCCAACGAGCAGCGGCCCAAACGCAACCACCACGCTATCGGCTCAAACCGCCAACAATACGAGTGCGTCCGACAATTTTCCCAACCAGTCGAATGGAAACCTCGGTGCCAATAATGTGAGCAAGGTCAACATCCACTCTCTTCTCTATAGCGGAGCAACGACAAAAGTACTGGCGCACCTGCTTCTCTGGTTTGGCGATCCGGGTCACATGAATGTTGGCTATAACTCCGACGACGCGAACCAAGTGAAACGGCAGATCGACGACATGGTCAGCCGCTGCATCGACGGAGTCGTCGTTGACTGGTACGGGCCCAATAATTCGATCAACGATGCAGCCCAATTGGTAATGCATGAAGCGGAGAAGCATGCAAACTTTTCATTTGCGATCATGATCGACGCGGGGGCGATCGGATGGAATTTGTGCAACGGCTGCTCGCCGCAAAACGTGCTGGTCAACCTGCTGCAGTACGTGGAAAAGACCTACTTCCCTTCTACTGCCTACTTGAATATCGGGGGACAGCCGATCGTTTCGAATTTCAACATTGATGACCAATACTCGGTGAACTGGCAAAACGCGAACGGGCAACTCAGGACTCCGCCGAGATTCTTCTTTCAGGACAACCCCGGTTTCTCTCATGCGATGAGCGATGGCAGCTATTCCTGGGTTATGCCATGGGCAGGTGACGATGGACTCGGATATTTATCGAACTTCTACTACACCGGGCTAAGTTTCGCCGGCAAGAATACCGTGGGCGCTGTGTACAAGGGATTCAATGACCAACTTGCGTCGTGGAGCTCGAATCGAAAAATGCAACAACAGTGTGGTCAGATCTGGCTTAAAACTTTTTCAGAAATCAACTCCATCTACAACATGGGGTCCCAGTTGCC
>JASLEQ010000390.1 GCA_030151135.1 Candidatus Sulfotelmatobacter sp.
GGCAGTCAGGTTGCCTTTGGTTTTTTCCGCCATCAGGCTCAAGGTATCAATCGTCTGCCGCGCCCCGATAATGTCCACGCGCGGTTGCTCGCCCTGCTGGCGCATCAATCCCAGTTGCAGCATCGCGGTCATGTAGAGCGAGGCGAGAAACCGCTCAAAGGTGATTTCGAAATCCTTCACCGAATGCCCGCTTAGCTCGACTTCTTTGTCGAGATCGCGCGCTGATTGCCGGTAGGCATCGGCTTGCGCTTGCTGCTCCGCGGCGGTCGGCGGAGTTGGCATCTCACGCTCCGTCGTGGAGGCGCCCTCGGCGTCTGCCGGGTTGGCGACGGTTTCCTGCGATGTTTCCGCCGGCGGCATCTCTACCGATTGCTTCGGAGTCTCCACCTCTTCCGGAGCCTCTGAGCGCAGAGCGCCATCCGGCGTGAATAGCCGCCGGTCCGTCACTGTGAATCCTGAATCATTCTTCTTTTCAGCCATATCTTTCATCCCCACAAGACCTATAAGATCTGAATAAAGTTTTTTAGCAGACTCGCGTCAGCCTTGGCTATCCAGCTTCCCAAGAATCTCAGCGCTCAAGGGTAACGGAACGACACTTGCCTTTGCGCCGCCAACGGTCACCTCTCGGCCCGGAGTTCTCACTTCCCGCCGGATATATCCGAGGGCCACAGCCCGAGCGGACCCAATCGAACTTACGCTCGTGACCTCTCCAACTTCTTTTTCCGCGGAAAGAATCTTTGTGCCCGCCTCGGGTTGGCTACCGTCCACCAGAAACCCGGAAAACTTCCGGTGCACGGCGCCCCGTGATCGAATTCTCTCCACGATTTCCTGCCCGACGTAGCATCCTTTGTTGAAATTCAGCGCCCTGGTCTGTTCCGTCTCCTGTGGCAACTCGCGGCCCCGAATGTCCATACCGAACAACGGAATTCCTGAACTGATGCGCCAGAGCTCCAGCGCCTCGGAACCAACCGGTGTACCTCCGTGCTGTAACAGCGCGTTCCATGTTTTCTTCAGGTCAGCAGGGGCGAGCCACAGCTCATAGCTTTCAATCGCGGGATCGTCTCCGCGTACGACTGGGCAACTCACGCATTCGCAGTCACAAGTGCATTTTGCGTCGGCCACTTCGAGCGAGTCCATCTCGGAGATTTGAATTCCCGCGGCCGCAAGCACCGATCGAGCCTTCGGGCCCGCGATCCCGAGGGCTGTCATTTCATCGCTAAGATTCTTCACCTCAACGTCATCCATGATGATGTAGTGATCGAAGGTCGCCAGGATCGTTTCGAGTTGGCTCCGGTCGGTATCGACGACGATCGACTCTCCGCGGTGATACGCGTAAAGGTCTCCCAGAATATGCCCCTGCGGGTTGAGCAGAAATGCATAGACTCCATGCCCGGGCTGGAGGTCGCGGACGTTATTCGTGACCATGCCGTTCAACCAGCGCACGCGGTCGCCGCCGGTTAGCGAAAGCTTCGCCCGGTAGCCAAGGTCGTACACGCCACAACCGGATCGCAAGGCGGCAAATTCGGCGTCTCTTCCACTGTAGGACGACGCCGTGGTTGCGCCCCGGTATTCGGCCACTGCCGCCGGTCGCGGCACTTCACCCTGGGATTGGAGAACGGTCAATTCCATACCTGTATTGGATTATAGCGAGTGTGGTAACGTTCCAGCGGTGAGCAGCAATTCCGCAAACCAGAAACGGGTTGCCGTGATCCCTGGCGACGGCATTGGTAAAGAGGTGATTCCTCAGGCAGTTAACGCGATCAAGGCCGCCGGGGCCCCGGTCGAGATGACTGACTTTGACTGGGGAGCCGACCGCTACCTTCGCGACCAGACCACCGTCCCGCTCGATGGCTTCGCCATCCTCGCCCGGGACTTCGACGCCATCCTGGTCGGCGCGTTTGGAGACCCGCGCGTAAAGACCAATGTTCACGCCAAAGAGATCCTACTCGGCATGCGCTTCAAGATGGATCTTTACGCGAATGTGCGCCCTGTCCGTCTGCTCGACGCCGCGCTTTGTCCGCTCAAAGGCGTTGAACCGAAAGACGTGGACTTCGTCGTCCTCCGTGAAAATACTGAAGGCGTATATACCGACGCCGGAGGCGTCTTCAAGCAGGGGACTCCAGACGAGATCGCAACACAAGAAGACATCAACACGCGCAAAGGCGTCGAGCGCATCATCCGCTACGCCTTTGATTACTGCCAGACCCATACCAAGTTGGACGGTTCCCGGCGAAGCAAAGTCCTGATGTGCGATAAGTCCAACGCCATGACCCATGCCGGCGGCCTCTGGCAACGCGTCTTTAAAGAAGTCGGCGCCGAATATCCCAGGATTACCGCGCAACACATGTATGTCGACGCGCTTTGCATGCAGATGGTGCGGGATCCGCGCCAGTTCGACGTGATCGTCACGAATAACATGTTCGGCGACATCATCACCGATCTCGCAGCCGGACTTCAGGGAGGCCTCGGTATGGCTGCCAGCGGCAACATTCATCCCGGCCGCACATCAATGTTCGAGCCAGTCCACGGTTCCGCCCCGCCCATTGCAGGAAAGAACCAGGCAAACCCCTTTGGGGCCATCCTCACGGCGGCCATGATGCTGCGGCACCTGGGATTCGACAAAGAGCCAGACAAAATCGAAGCGGCAGTACTCGAAGCCGTTCGCCAGAAGAAAACGACGCAAGACATCGGCGGATCTTTGGGCACAACCGAAGCCGGCGCGTTCATTGCCGAGTGGGTTGGCCGGTAGTCGCCCGCGATAAAAGAAAACCGCCACGGATCCGGCCGGATGCACACAGCTCAAAGACGCTTGATCTGGGTGACCCTGCGCAAATCCGTGGCCAATGTTGTTCCAGCCCGATTCGATCTATTGCCAGGCGTTGTACATTGCATGCAGCAAGTCTTGCGATGTCCCGTCATAGTCCCCGCTTAGTTCCCACATGAACACGCCGCCGAAGCCGCGCGACTTCACATAAGCCACTTTGTTCGCAGTTGACGAAACGCTGTCGTAAGTAATGAACCCCGGGATCGTCGAATTCGTCAGGTACGGCGCCGCTGCCGCCACGTCGTATCCGTTCTTCCATCCCTGCTGGTTGATCCGCTGCTTGATATAGGTTCCATATTCCTGCGAGGTGCTTACGCAACTCGGACAGGAAGTCCAGTTCGTATCCACGCCATCCCACTCGTAGCCGTAGAACGGCGTACCGATATTCAGCTGAGAAACCGGCACACCGAAATTGCCTTGATATACGTCCATGGAAGTCTTGACGCTGCCGACCTGCTCTGGGTCTGCAGGATCCTGCAGCAAGGGAGAAACCAGCCCGGTCGCGCCCGACCACGGTCCGTAGAAGTCGTACGTCATCACGTTGAAAAAGTCGACCATAGGGGCTAGCGCGGGAATGTCGAGCCCCGATCCATACCAGATCGGATCCGCCGTCACCGCCATCGAAATCAGCCACGGGGAAGGCAATCCGTTGCGCAGTTCCTGAATCAGCGTGGTGCAATTGGCGCGATCCACCGCATTGGGAACCTCCCAGTCAATATCTACGCCGTCATACCCATACTTGGTCAGAAACGCGAGCACATTCGTCACGAAGTTCTGCCGCGATGTCTCCGAAGCCGCCATGCGGTTGAAGCGCGGTCCCTGAATGCCGTCCCCGCCTCCGATCGAGATCAACACCTTCACGCCCGCTTGATGAGCCTTCGAAATCAGCTGTGGTTCAAGCAAGCCCTGGGGAATCTGTAACGTGCCGTCAGCCGCGACCGACAACAGTAGAAAAGCATGCGCGATATGAGTGAGCTTGGTGTAAGGAATCTGCGAAGCCGTGTAGGGAGGTGTGTTGTACTTCGACCAACTGGTGTAGTAACCCAACAAGCGTTTCTGAGATGTGCCGGATTGCTGCGCTGCAAGGGGCTTGGCGCCGAAGCCTGCCACTATGAAAACGATCAACGCGAAGAAATAAACAGGAGAGAAATGCCAGGACTTGGAAGAACTCATCGTGAACCTCGTCTGCGGAAGGATTGAATCGAAGTGGCCAAAACCGAGCGCGCTGATTCTACCACTTTTAGTCTTGGGCGCCCCGAATCTGCTACCCGCGTCTGCCCGTCAGTAGCGCGAGTTCCCTCCACTTCCATTGGCAATCCACGTCGATAAATCCGATCTGGCGCAACCATCCCAGCTGCGTTTTCAAATCCAGCAACTTGTTCGATGGATCTTCGGTCTCAACCGTGAATCCGATCCGCTGCAGAAACTCCTCGTGTAACTGCTGCGAAGGCGAGGATACATGCTCCAGATTGCAGAAAACTCCACCGGTATTCAACAGGCCGAAAATCTCCCCATACAACGCCTGCTTCCGCTCATGCACAAGATGGTGGATGGCGAAGCTGGAAATCACGGCATCGAACTTGCCAAGTGCAGGCAGAGGCTCGTCCAGGTTGTGTTCGACGATCCGAATGCTGCCGTCCGCGCCAAAACGTTTCTGCGCTGCCGCAAGCATGGCGGGTGAAAAATCTACCGCGACCGCCTCGGTGTCTGGATGTTGCGCCCGCACGAGCGCCAGCAAGCGTCCGTCCCCTGTGCCGAGATCCAGAATTCGCCCCGTTTCCGCCGGGACAAACTCCAGCAGCGCGGCCTCTCCTTCGCCGCGATGTGCAATCAAGTCGGCCCGCTGTAAATAATCTTTGACGTGCTCGCTCGAAGTCCACAAATTCACCGCATTCGCATTCATCCATGCAACTATAGGCGAGCGTATACACTCGAAAGGAATGAAAAGGGTCGGAATGCTTCCTTGCCGGGTTCTGAGGTCGCTATCGTGGATCGTACTGCTTGGGGCCATCTGCGCGTTGCCCGTGCGCGCGAAGGATCCGGCCCCTGCACCGGCGCAAACCCAGCAACCTACGCAGCCCGTCCCCCCGCCTGAGAAGGCCCCTGATACTGACCATCCCGAGGTCAAAATCACCCCACGGCAGGCGGAGGAACTTTTTCACTCCGTCGACGAGATACTGGAATTTGACAGCAAGCAGACGGGCCTGCCCATCAAGCATAAAGTCAAACGCCGCCTGACCAGCCGCGACGAAGTCGTCGCTTACCTGACAGACCATCTCAACGACGAAGACGTTCGACGCCTCCGCCGGTCGGAGTTGGTGCTTAAGAAATTCGGTCTCCTTCCACGCGATTTCGATCTCCAGACTTTCATGGTTGCTCTGCTGAAAGAAGAAGTGGCTGGTTATTACGACCCGAAAACGAAAACGGTCAACCTCCTCGACTGGGTCCCCATGGAAGAACAGGAGCCGGTCATGGCGCACGAGCTAACCCACGCGCTACAAGACCAGGACATCAACCTCCAGAAATGGATGAAACGAGGCGACAAGGACCTGGGTGAAATTAAGAAAGACCCCACTCCGGAAGATATCGAAAACGATGAAATCGATAATGCGCGCGAAGCGGTCATCGAGGGCCAGGCGCAGGCCATGATGTTTCAATACGCCATAGCTCCGACCGGCCATTCCATCGTTACCTCTCCTGAACTCGTCAAGGCCATGGAGGAAGAGACGCTAACCGGTACTTCGAGCACAAAGGTCTTTAATGACTCCCCGATCTTCATGAAAGAATCGCTGACGTTTCCCTATAGCTATGGCATGAATTTCATTCTCGAACTGATGCAGAAAGGCGGCAAGGACAAGGCCTTCGCAGCGCTGCTGCACAATCCTCCGCACACCACACGCCAGATCATGCAACCGGAAACGTATCTTGCGGGCGAGAGAATTCCTCCCATGTTCGTGCCAGATTTCAAAAAGGACTTCAGGGATTACGAGAAATTCGATATCGGCGCGATGGGGGAATTTGACGTCGATCTTCTGGTCGAACAATATTGCGGCAAAGACATTGCAAAGAAGGTTTATCCCGAGTGGCGCGGAGGCTACTACTACGCGGCCAAATCGAAGACGGATAATACCGCGCCGCTTGGCTTGCTTTATGTATCGCGCTGGTCCAGTCCGGAGAGTGCGTCGCAATTCGCGGGCATCTATGCGAGTTCACTCAGGGAACGATACAAGCAGCTGAGCCCAGTCAGCGGCTCCCAGCAAACCGACGCGCCCAGCGAAACTTCTTCGAAAGAAAAAGCGTCGATGCCGGAGCAACTATCCGGCCGCCACGCATGGACCACCGAAGAGGGAACTGTGGTCATCGAACAGGAAGGCGACAGCGTGCTGGTTAGCGAGAGCCTTCAACCAACCACGACCACCACGCTGGAGTCGGAGATTTTCGGAACACCGGCGCGAGCCAACAAGTAGTATCGTACGAATCTGATTCGCACTTCTGTCAGAACCCTCAAGATGTTTCTCGCGGCCCGTTTTTTACAGGACATCTGTCTGAACCGGCGATGGGTCCGCGCGTGGCCAACTCTACCTCTTGCCTTTGCGCTCTGTGTCGTCTGGAGCGATTGCCAGAAAATGCTGAATCTTGCCAGTAATGGTGAACTCCTTACTGTCTCGCTCCACCGTTAACTTCTTTTCCTGTCCCGGAGTTCCTCCAAGCAATGACCAAATCTGTCCCATCGTCATCCCATGCACCGGAATGCCGTTGACCGCCACCAGATGATCGCCTGCTTGTACTCCCTCCACCGACGGTCTTCCATCGAAGTTCGCCACTCCCAGGATCGTGAAGCGCCCATCGTCCTCCGGCCGTAGGACCACTCCGACCACGTCGAAATCAGGGAAGTTAAACAGCCGCCCGATATCGAAATATACGGTCGAATGTGCGTAATCAAATCCAACGCGGTAGTTCGTCAGCACCTCGGAACCAATTAATCCGGCAATTGCCATCCCCGCACGCTTCTGAAAGAAGTCCATCATGTCTTTCGGAATAGACACGAAAGAAACGTTAGTCAGGAACAGAGGCCCAAACTGCACACGATCCAGGCGCATGACCCGCCATTTCGTTTCCTCGTCCAAGCCCCACATATTTGCCGAGCCGACGGCGCCGGTCATCTGCGGCCAATCGGAATGAGCCGTCGCCAATTTGGAAAACAAATCGTCGGAAAGAAAACTGATGGACGCTCCGAGATCCAGTGACAAACTATATTTCTT
>JASLEQ010000421.1 GCA_030151135.1 Candidatus Sulfotelmatobacter sp.
TTCCGCCGTGGCCTCATCCGCCGATTCTTGGGGAAAGTTCGAACGAGGCCGTGCGGATCTTGCGCAGAAGTACAGATACGGCTAGGACTTGGCTTGCTTAGCGTGCTTTCTGACTTTGGCCCAGCGTTGTCGTTGCGCTTCGGCGATCCGCTCACGGGCTTCCTTGCTCAGGATTCGCTTTCCTCTCCTGGCCCGGGCTCCATCTGCGTGCCCCAAAGCATCCAGTGCTTTCCCTACACTCTCGAGCTCCTTTTGGAGACGAGAGTACTCATTTCGCAGGGAAGTGACTGCCTTGTTCAGGTTGGTCATTTAGTTCCCCCTCATAACTGGAAGCGTAACACAGCGGAAGGGATGCTACGGGTATGTTGGCATCGTTCTTTCGGAAGAAAATAACCTGGAACCAAGATGGGCTGGTAAGAAACCGCTCTTAGAACTAGCACCAGCACTTCAGAGAGTAATGCTCGTCAAGAAACGGGGCGCCTGTCTTGCCTTAGTTGCCTGTTCAAAGGCGTAAGCGAGCTTGATGAGAGTGGGCTCGCTCCATGCGCGGCCGAAGAATGAAATACCTACGGGGAGTCCGAAAAGAAATCCGGCCGTTACATTAATGTTGGGATAACCCGCCACGGCAGCGGCATTCGAACTGCCTCCTGCGGCATGATCGCCGTTGGGCAAATCCGTGAGCCATGCCGGGCCGCCTGTGGGAGCCACCAAGGCATCAAGCCGATTCTTTTCCATCACGGCATCGATTCCTTCGGCGCGCGCCAATTGACGATTCCTGGCGACGGCGTCGAGATAGGCCTGTTCGGTGAGTGGGCCTTTCGATTGCGATCGGAGGAATAAGTCTTGTCCGAAGTAGGGCATTTCCCGGGAGCGATTCTTGTCGTTGAACTCGATAATTTCATTCAGCGAATGCACAGGTGCATCAGCACCGAGCCGCGCGAGATAAGCATTGAGATCGGCCTTCAACTCGTACATAAAAACGAGCAATTCGCTCTCGTCAAACTTGCCCAGCGTCGAGATATCGGCCGGATCGACAATGGTCGCACCTTGTTTCTTCATCACGTCAATGGATCGCTTCATCAGCGCATCCACTGAGTCGTTGAAACCGAAATACTTCCGCACTACTCCGATGCGTGCGCCATTCAATCCATTCGGATCGCAATACTGCGAATAATCGGCCTGCGACTTCCCTGCACTGGCTGCAGTGGCTGAATCCTCAGGATCAATTCCGGTGAGGGCACTGAGGAGGATGGCCGCATCGCGAACCGTTCGGGACATTGGTCCGGCGCTGTCCTGGCTGTGCGAGATCGGAATAATCCCGCTGCGGCTTATCAATCCAACGGTAGGCTTGATGCCGGCAAGTCCGTTCGCATTGGAAGGACAGACGATCGAACCATCGGTCTCGGTGCCGATACCAACCGCCGCCAGATTCGCGGAAATTCCGGCTCCCGTTCCCGAACTCGAGCCGCAAGGATTTCTGTCCAGCGCGTAAGGATTTTTCGTCAGGCCGCCGCGCCCGCTCCATCCGCTGGTCGAATGGGAACTGCGGATGTTCGCCCATTCGCTAAGATTTGTTTTCCCCAGGATGATGGCACCCGCAGCCCGCAGTTTCTGCGCGACGAAGGAATCTTTGGGCGGCTTCGATCCAACCAGCGCCAACGATCCCGCGGTGGTCATCATGCGGTCGGCGGTGTCGATGTTGTCCTTGATCAAAATGGGAATGCCATGCAGTGGGCCGCGCGGCCCTTTCGCCCTGCGCTCGCGATCAAGTTCGTCGGCGATCGAAAGGGCGTCAGGATTCATCTCGATGACTGCCTTTACCGCGGGACCGCTCTTATCGACCTCTTCAATACGAGCCGAGTACTTCGCAACGAGCGAGCGCGCGGTGAACTTGCCGGAGTTGAGACCCTCCTGCAATTCGGAGATTGTGATCTCATCGAGTTCGAAAGGCTGAACCTGGGGCGAAGGCGATACTGGAGAAGAGGCAACCTCTCGCGCGCCACTGAGCGCCGGATTGAGGGCTGCGGCTGCGCTTGTAACAACAGCCGTCTTGAGGAATTTACGGCGCGACGGTGACGAGAAGAAGGGGCTCATGTCTGGGATGACCGAACCCGCTATTTAATCACGAATTGCTGACGAGGTTCACGCTTGCGAAAAGGTCCTTATTTTTAGACGAACGAAGTATATGAGGGATGCGATGATCGGTTGTGACCCTGTTGAGCGCGGTGGTAATCTAGTCTCGCTGAGCGGGGTTAGTTCAGCGGTAGAACGCCAGCTTCCCAAGCTGGATGTCGCCGGTTCGATCCCGGTACCCCGCTCCATCTTTTTCAAATCTGCTGCGCAATCCAGTGGGAATTCAGCCTTCACCATCAAAAATAAAGCACACAGAGGAGTCGCCAACGTGGCTCTTCCTCCGTGTGCTCGGTGGTAGTGGTTCCTATCGCTAGGGCAACAAGGTTACGGCCAGCACCTTGACGTTGGCATTATTCGGCAATGTCAGGCTGTGGACAGTTTTCGTCCCGTTCAGCGGCAAGCGGTACGCGTACAGATTGAACGTTCGCTTGTCTTTGGTACCGTCCTGGTAGTCGCGATACTGCATCGCGACGGCTTCGTACTCGCGTGGATACTTCTGCGGCGTGTACCAATCGCTAAAGCTCTGCGCGACCTGAGAACTCGAAGCGTCGGAGTAGGTCACAGCCAGAGTTTGCGAGGATTGATTTCCTTCGATACCCGTACCCACCAGGACGAGCGTGGAGTACTTCCCTGCCGGCAAGTTGATGACCTGCCCTGCGGCCGAGATCGCGTCGAGCGAGTTCGCCGGGCCCACATCAAACAGGATCCCATTGAGAACCCGTGATGTTCCAAGAAGATTGGCCGAATACGAGTATCCGACTCCGTCGAGACCGCCCGTCGTATAGGTCATCCCGTCGGTATAGATTCCGTAATCGTCGAAGTAGGAGGAGAGATCGACTGGCGTTCCTTTACCCGTTGAGCCAGCGCCCGCGCTCACGGCTAAGGTGAGCGTAAGACTCTGCTTCAACGTGCCCGAGGTTCCGGTAATCGTGATGGTGGAAAATCCTGTGGCCGCCGACACGCCCGCTCCGAATACAACTCTCTGCTGATAGCCAGTGCCCTGCACTACCGTTTTCACGCCCTGGGGCAATCCTGAAACCGTCAGCGAGACAGTTCCGTTAAATCCGCCGAATGGAGTGATCGTAATCGGAGCGCCAGCCGTTCCGTTCTGATTGACGAAGGCACTGCTGGGGCCGGATATCGTAAAGCCGCTGCTGCTGACGGCAGTGTTAATAGCATTGGCATATTGCGCCGCGAGGCCGTTGCCGACGAAGTCGTCGTAGAGCCACATGAATCCACCGAGGATGCCGCATTGTTGATGCCAGCCGCTCATGATGGTCTCGACCTGGCTCGGCGTGTCGTACTGATCCCAAAGTCCGGGGAAAACGGGCACGCTGCCGAAATTCCATCCGGAGCAGGGACTATTGCCCGCGCCTCCTGCATAGGCCTGGAGGTGCACCCCGTCGACAGTTCCCGGAAGTTGGGTGTTGATTTGCGCTACAAGATTGGTCCAGTAAGTGTTGTTCGTATAGGGATCGGGCATGACGTGATAGCCAAGTTGTCCGAGCATGACCGCGAACTGAATCGAGGTGGGTGCGTTGTAGCTATTCTCATCATCGAAGTCGATGGCATCAAGCGCCGGAATCGCCGCTTTGAGCGCCGCGAAATCCTTGTACAGAATGCTATTCGGCCCCGTGCCTTGCGCGTTCACTAACGCGGTGATGTTCTCCCAGTCTCCATAATTCGAAGAGCCGACGCTGAACGTGACGCGCTTCACGGTTCCCTGTTTCAATTGCGCCATATCTGATGGGAAATTTGGG
>JASLEQ010000486.1 GCA_030151135.1 Candidatus Sulfotelmatobacter sp.
GGCGTGAACCTTGATGGGATCGTGTCCGCCGAGCCGCAGGTGTTCGAGCTGCTCATCGGAAAGATGCTCGACCATCTTCAGCAGGCGTGGATCGGAGCCGAAGAAATTCTGGCGGAAGTAGCGGCCGGACTCGACGGCGTATTTCTGGAACTGGCCGTCGGTGATTTCGCCCATACGTTTGACGAGCAGACCGTCGGTATCTTTCTCGATTAGGTGATCCCAGTCGCCGCCCCAGATGACCTTGATCACGTTCCATCCGGCGCCGCGGAAGTTGGCTTCGAGTTCCTGGATGATCTTGAAGTTGCCGCGGACCGGGCCGTCGAGACGCTGCAGGTTGCAGTTGATGACGAAGATCAGGTTA
Organism: Candidatus Sulfotelmatobacter sp.; assembly: GCA_030151135.1. The sequence goes on from JASLEQ010000486.1 coordinate 362, forward strand.
TCGAGCCGTTCGCGCGAGGCAAGGGAAATGGCGCCGAGGGACTCAGGTTCGTCGGTTTCGCCGTCGCCAAGGAAAGCCCAGATCTTGCCGCTGGTCGCGGTCTTGAGGCCGCGGTTCTCGAGATACTTGTTGAAGCGCGCCTGGTAGATGGCCATGATCGGGCCGAGCCCCATGGAAACGGTTGGGAACTCCCAGAAATCAGGCATCAGCCAAGGGTGCGGATAGGACGAGAGACCGCCTCCGGGCTTGAGCTCGCGGCGGAAATTCTCCAGCTTTTCGATCGGGAGACGACCTTCGAGGAAGGCACGGGCATAAATGCCGGGAGAGGCGTGACCCTGGAAATACACGATGTCGCGATCGCCATCGTCGGTGACGGCACGGAAGAAATGATTGAAACCGACCTCATAGAGGGTGGCAGCGGAGGCATACGTGGAGATGTGGCCGCCGATTCCCTCTTCCACTTTATTGGCGCGCATGACCATCGCCAAGGCGTTCCAGCGGATCAGGCTCTTGATACGACGTTCCATTTCCTGGCTGCCGGGGAAGGGTGGCTGCCGGTCGGCCGGGATGGTGTTTTCGTAGGGCGTAGTCGCGGTAAACGGCAGTCTGACGCCGGCGCGCTCACATTGGAGTTGGAGCTGCTGGATCAGGCGGCCGACCCGTTCGGGACCGCCGGTTTGCAGCACATATTCGAGAGATTCAAGCCATTCGCGATTTTCTAAGACTTCGAGGGAAAGTACGTCGATCGTATCTGGATTAACAGGATTCATCCCAAGCGATTCCTTCTATTTGTCGTCATTGACATATTAAATGTTTTTCAAGGATTCGTGTTACACAGGGCTGTGACAAGGAAACGGGCGCTAGGCGCGCCAGTTCGAGCGCGGCTGGGAGCACTAACGAGAGCTGGAGGACAAGAGCTTGGCGGTGGTGATGGCCTGCCCGACATGACGCTGGGTATGGTCAGCGACGTGGACGAGGAGGCCACCCAGAGTCGCGGGGAGATGTTTCTTGCCGACGGTCCGGGGCTGCTGGAGATCGGCGGAGGCAAGGGCACGGATTCGAGCAGCAGCATGGTCGAGGGCGGCGTCGAGTTCGCGGAAAAGGACTTCGCGATGGAAGCTGGTATCGGATTCGGCTCGAAGCGCAGCGAGTTGTTGCTCGGAGAGCGGCTTGCCTTCCGCATAGGTCAGAAGTCGATCGATACTGCGCGCGATGTGGCGAAGCTGAAACGCGACCGAAGGTAGATCGGCGGGGCGCGCCTGGAGTTGGGCGTCTGTGAGTTCGAAGCACCAGCGATGGAGATCTTCCTGCGCAAGTTCAAGGGAGTGGAGAACGGCTCGCGGTACAGCGGGAACATCGGTCAGGGTTCCCCGGAGCCAAGGTTCAGGTTCTGTCTTGGGAAGCACGTTTTAATTTTAGGACAAACGAAAGGGGCACGGTGTGTGCCCCTGTTCCTGGCCGGAGAATCGGGTTCGCTAAGGCGCTTCGATGAGTTCGATTTTGCCGTCTTTGCGGCGATGCAGCACGTTGACCTTGCCTTTCTTGTCGCGAAAGACGAAGACATCGCGATCGCGGAACTCGCATTCCTTCACCGCTTCTTCCACCGTCATGGGTCGCAACGCCACAGCATCCTGCGAGCGGGTGAGGTGCGCCTCGGTGGTGCGGGTGACGGAGGGAAAACGATGCACGATGACCGGAACTGCGGTGGTGCTGTTGGAGCCGACTGCGATGGTGAGTGCCTGCTCTTCCGGGGATTCCTTCCATTCCGCCTTGCCTTTGCGTTTGATATTGCGGCGGCGGCCATTGTGTTTGATCGCCTGTTTCTCGATGTGATCGAGCGCCTCGCCGATGGCGGTGCGCATGTCGGTGGATTCGCCCAGGCCGACGAGATCGTGGGCGCGACGCTTGATGGTGATTTCAGCGAGGTTCCGATGCTTCTCGACCGAGAGGATCACTTTGCTCTTGAAGCTGGCGCCGAGAATTCTGGTGAGTTTCTCGAGACCGGTTTCCACCTCTTTTCGAACGATGGGAGTGATGCTGTACTGTCTGCCAATGACCTCTACATTCATTGCTCCCTCCTAACTTCGTACAAAGCTGGCAAGCCGACGGACGCACATCGGTGCAAAAGGTTCGTCAGCAGATGTATTTGACGCCTGGGGGAGCGGAGGAGCAACTGGAATTTCGCAAACTTCGGTCATCGAGGCAGGAATTACTTTGATTCTCCAAAGTGGAAATTCCACGAATGAGTTGGTGCGCGAGTTTCTTGAACAAAATTAATCTGCGAACGGGTTGAGGCAAGTCTTCGGATCGGATCCTGCGATGTTTCTAATCACTCCCGGCAATCGAGTTGCTGCTTGAACCAGCGACCGATTCGGCCAGGAGCGACACAATGAACATCGGTGCAATCGCAAACAATCCGTACCAGACACAGATGATGAGCGCCAGCGTGCAA
>JASLEQ010000500.1 GCA_030151135.1 Candidatus Sulfotelmatobacter sp.
CTCAAATTCGTCGTTCGAGAAAATCAGACCGGACGAATGGGTTCGTTCGAGACAGACGTGATCGTTCCCGATCTCAAATCACAGCCATTGAAAATGAGTTCGATCGTTCTTGCCAGCCAGATGCAGAACGCCAAGAAGAATTCCTCCGACAGTCCTTTAGTCCGCGATGGAGAAGAAATCATTCCCAACGTCACGCACGTCTTCTCTACCACGCAACACCTCAGGCTCTACTATGAAGTCTATGATCCAGGACGCACGAATGCGCCCCAGAACTCCCGAACCGAACCTGCCAACGCAGATATCCATCTATTAAGCAACGTCGCATTCTTCCGCGGAAAGGCGAAGGTGTTCGAAAGCTCCCTCGTTGAAATAACCGCACTCAATGCCCGCGCTCGCAAAGCCGGAGTATTCCAACTGGACTTGCCCCTCACTTCGTTGACGCCGGGATTCTACACAGCCCAACTGAACGTCATCGATGATGCGGCTGGCTCTTTCCTTTTTCCCCGATTTGCGCTGCTGATTCGATCCGAAAGTCCATCTCCAACTCACTGACTGCACCGCAAGTCGCGGCTCTTGCGTCTTTCCAAGAATCTATCCCGAACCTACGTCGATCAATCTGACATACTGGACGCCATTCGGCTGGACCGCACCGGGGCCGGCATTTTTGTCCTAATTTCGTGAGGATTTCGTAGGCATTGCCTACTGGCAACTTTGACAAACCGGAGTTCTCGTCGAGAAATTCCCGAATGTCAGGACTGCGGAAGTAACTGAGTCCGTTTCGATGAAGTAGCCTTGGGTCGAGTCGATAAGATAAAAATCGACTGCGATAGTGTTCGACACCGTCCCCGGCGTCGGGAAGAATGGGTCGGTAAGGCTACCGCTGTAACTGCCTGCTGCACTTCCCGGACTGAAAACTCCGGTCAACGGCGAACCGAGTTGCCCATTGAAATCAACGTCGCTGTCTAGCAGCCCGGCTAAAGATCCTTGTGATCCGTTAACCGTAATCTGAGCGGTGCTGTCGTTCTCGGTCACGTTGGCACTGATCCCTTGCGTGAACTCCAGGCCGTATGGGCCATTGAATGAAATGGCGGACGCTGTCTGCGGGTTTGCAAGCCCGATTCCCAACGACCCGAGCGTTGAATCAAGGCTTAGCACAACTGGAGGGTTGCCGTTCCCAGTGAGATAGAAAATGAGTTCCGGCGCCGTCTCATGTTTTGTAAAACTGATCTGTGAATCAACGCGCCCGGTGCCACTCGGATCCAGAGTATAACTTCCCGTAAGCGAGTCGCTGATGCTTTTCGGCGCTCCAAGAACCACTTCATCCACCGATCCACTGGTCAGATTTCCATTTGCATCCGCCGAAACTAATCCTGTCAGTGCAAGAGAGGTCGGAGTGCCGCTGAAATCCTGCCCTAGAATCCCCAGGACGTACGTCCCTGAGAAGCTCTGATCTGTGCTGAACGTCCCTGTAGCCGCGCCCTGTGCAATGGCAATTCCCGATGTTATGCCGCCTGTCCCCGACCCGGTATTGTCGGTCTCGATCAGCTTCATGTGCTGCGCGTCTACGATGTAGCCGGTGAACTGAAGCGTAGTTGCCGAAAATGGCGCGGTCAAAGTGAACTTCACTGCCCCAAATGAGTCCGGATTCGTGACCGATCCGGAGATTGCCGAGTTCGAATTCACGATGCCGTTCGACCCGTCAAATTCGTCTGCGACACTGCCCGCACCCGAGATCGAACCGGGCGAGTCAATTTTCAGAACGCCGCCCATCGCCATCGGCAGTGCACCATTGGAAAACAAACCGGTACCACTGACGGCAAACGCGTAGCCCGCGGTTGGCGCTGCTTTGCTGGTCTGTAACTCAAGGGAGCCCGACGAGGTCTCGTAGCTCAGTGTGGAAAGAGCCGGGTTATCCAAGTTCGCAATCAAAGCTCGGTTATTCGACAGCACCATCAGGCTGAAATTCTCAACTCCTTGCTGGCCGATGTTTGGGTCCGCAGTATCGATCGTGAGTGATCCGCGGCCATCCGGCCCGATCGAATAGGAGCCCCCGGTAATGGCGTCGCTGATTGATCGTAATGGATCGTTATGCGTCTGCTCACCCCCGCTGGCTCCTCCGTTGCCATCTAACGTGACCACCCCCGCCAATTGGTAAGGCCCGTTGCCGTCGATCCCTTTCGTGCTGAACACATACGTTCCCTTCAAGGCACTAGCGAAGCCTGTCACTGCCAATTTCGCGACAACGTTCTTGGTGTTATCAGCCGTCGCAAAAGCTTCGATCGAAAAGCTCTGCTGATCGCCTGAGATTGTGGACGGAGGGGTATATGTAATAGGGTCGCCGCTTTTGCTGTGCTGGGAACTGATAGCGCCGCAGTTAGCGTTCGCGGAACACAACAGGGCCCAATCTACCCCGAGGTTATCAGGATCGTTGCTCACCACAGCCGCGAAACTGGCAGTCTCGGCCAGACTGATGGATGCCGCCGGGGCGGGCTGAAAAGCAATTGCCACTGTTTTCGAGGACGGGGCGGCTGGATTTTGCAGCGTGAGGTTGTTTGTCCCTCCGCACGCACTCAGCATCGCCAGCGCCGCAGCCGCCAGCAACGTTTCTGTTTCCCGACCGCTGAGCAGCTTCCACCTTCGGCTTATCATCGTCACTGTCCCGTGCCCCGCAAGTGAATGGTCTGGGTTTGGCCAACGGTGTAGGTGACCGTGATGGTCCCGGGATCGAATCCGACAACCTTTGGCTGGAAAGTGACGTTCATCGTGCACGTCGCGCCCGACGCGAGGCTGGGCGCGCAGTCATCAGTTTCCAGGTAGTCTCCTTTAACTAAATTGCCGGTAAAGTTCACCGTTCCTGCATTCGGATCTTTAGGATCGTTAAAGATTGTGATGGTGAGCGGCGCGCTGACCTGTCCGCGTGTCTCGATTCCAAAATCCAATCCAGCCCCCGGAGTCATCCGCAACGAACTGGGCTGGTTCGCCGTTAATTCCACCGGGAAGCGCCCGCTATCAATTTCACAGTTGTACTGGCTTGAGTTATTGCATTGCTGCGTATTCAGCTGCAGGAAGTAATCGAGTCCGGAAGTCAGTGATGTGCCTGGCTGTGGGACGAAAGTCATCTGTAGCGTGCAAGATGCTTGTGGCGCCAGGAGCGAGCCCGAACAATTGTCACCCGAGATCTGAAAGTTCGGCAATTTGCTTTTCAGGTCACTGTCACAGTTGTAATTAATCGTCGAGCCATTCTGCACGATATTGCCCGTATCAACCTGTAGCCCCGCAATCAAACCGGGAGCGGGCGGGCGCGGAAGGGTGAGCACACCGCCGGACGCAGGATTTACACACGGAGTGCTCAAGGCCGGAAGAATCTGCACCGTGGAGTTCCCCTGGTTCATGAATGAGAGAGTCTGCGGCACGCTTGATTCTCCCAGCGACTCCGCTCCGAAATCTAACTCCGGCGTCGATGGCACCAGCGCGCTCAGTCCCGTTCCAGTAATCGGAATCGCAAAGGCCGTAAGGCTGTCCGAGCTCACGGGACTGTTCACAGTCAACGCTGCTTTTAGCGGATACGGACAAGAGGCCGGCGCAACTCCCCCGAGCGAAGTCGACGGTAGCCACGGGCAGCTCTCTTGTGGCGCAAACGAGACTGTGATCAAGCAGCTCTGCAGCGGCGCCAGAGAAAAGGATCCTCCCGCAGAAGTGGCACAGTTGTCCTGCTCGGTGAAATTTGGCAGTCCATTAAAATCGCTGGGGCCAAATGGACTCGTGAGACCGTTCTGGGAATTGAAGCTAATCGATAATCCGGAAAGAGGAGTGCCGGAAGCGAGGCTGTTGGTCAACGTAATCGTCTGAGCTGTTGGAGCTGAGCCGACCAGTTGTGGCAGGAACGTTACTGTTGCGGGCGAAAGCGTGATCGGCTGATTACAACTAGTGCTGTTTCCGATCGCGAGACATACATTTCCTATGTCCCCCGCCAGATTCCCTGCGGGACAGGCACTGCTGCTTACCCCGTAACCCATTGCACCCTGTAAAACGGTTCCCGCCGCAGAAGTCACTACCGCGACTGGGGATGGGTTGGAATATCCCATCGGCGCCCCTATCTGCCCGGCACTCAAGCCGTTCGTTCCTATAATCTGCAGGATGACCGAACTCCCGCTGATCTGCCCATTGAGAGATGCGGTCGCGAGACATGGATAATTCTGAAATGTAAGTGTGCCCGTCACGGTCGCATTGCTGGCACCGATGTTTTCACCTTGGGTCAAAGCACCGCTGACGATAAAATCCTGATCTTTCAATGCGGGGTTGAGCACGCTGTGGAAGCTACCCTGAACTGTCCCAGTAATGGAAGGAATGAGCAATGCAGTCCATTGCAAGCCAGCTTGCTTCGTTCCGCATCCTTTGCCGTCTGTTGATGAGTACGTACCCATCATCGTTGTGCCGTCGGCGCTCAAGCCGCCAGTGAGGGTAAATGTTTGCGTGCCGGCACTCACCGTCAGGTTGACGCTCTGGCCACTCAGAGTGCCCGTCACTGGGGCCGATCCGCTATTGCAAACCGGGGGTGCACCGCCAGGTGCAGCCGGTAGCTGCACGTTGTAGATAACGGCTCCAGTCACGGTACTGTCGTTACTGTTGCCACTTCCAGTCTGCATCAGGAATCCGCCCTGAACGCCCCCCAGAAATGAGCCGTCGGATGGTGGCGACATCGTAAATTGCCAGTTACCCGCAATCTGACCGGAGGCTGACGGATTGGACGAGTGACTTCCGCCGCAACTGGAGAGCATCAGCACTGCCATCAGGACAGTCAAACACCGCCCTGTCCCCGCGCGACAAAACCGTCGGTTCGCAATCTTGCACGGCAAGCTCATCGAGATGTCTAACCAGCGGAGTCTTTTACTAGGCATCTTGTCTGCTCTCAAAAGCTCCACTTCACACCGAACTGGATTGTGCGCGGCCGGTGTGCGTCCACAGGATGCAAGAACGACGCTCCGGATACGCAATCTACGCCACTGCCTTGAAAACCTGCGGAATAAGCCGGCCCCCCGTAGCAGCTGACAACGTTGTTTCCGCTGCTTCCCGGATTATCCGGGTCGTACACTCGGAACTGCGTCTGATTGAGAATGTTGAAAAATTCTGCACGAAACTGAAAGTCGCTCGACTCCGACACCTTGAACCGCTTCAGCAGGGTCAGATCGAAATTCAGCCGCGACGGATTGTTGAGAAAGTTCCGGCCAGCATCGCCAAACGTCAGCCCGCGCGGCGCAACAAATTCCGCTGCGTTCCCCAGCATCGGCCCAAAGCTCGGATAACTGTTCGACGGAATTTTTAGGCCCCGGACTACGTCCGGATACGACGCCGCGATGCCCAATCCGCTCGACACGCCGGCATTATCAGTTAATGCAATGCCAGTGTCTCCAGCACTATTGATGACCGTAAACGGCGTGCCCGATTGGAATGACGTTACTCCCGAGATCTCCCAGCCATTGAACATCCATTCCAATAACTTCGAACAACATTTGTCAGCATCCGCTCCCGGTTTCCCGCTTTCCACATCGGCCGGCATGTCAGCAAAAAGATCACGCATGCCACGCGCGAGGTTCGGGACCTGATACAGATAGCTCAAGCTCAACAAGTGCCGTTCATCAAAATTAGAACTGGCCCAATTGGAGCGCAGATTGTACGAATCCACGAGCACCGGGTCGCTTCGGTCTGAAGAATTATCCAGGGAATGGCTGTAACTGTAAGAAAGACCCGCGGTCAGTGGACCTCGCGTCCGCCTTAATGTGAATTGCAATGCATCGTAGCGGGACACTGCCACATTCTGGAGAGAGAAGATTCTGCCTAACCCAGGATACGGCCGCCCCGGAAGAGAATTGACATTAGGAATATATGGCGATGTGCAAGCTGCCTGCAGATGGACATATGCGGGATTTTGAGGCGTCACGATGGTGCCACTCTGTAGCATGAATGGCGTCGTGCCATCTCCGGGGTGCCCGGCTCCCGCGACCGGAGACACCGTGCAGTCATCCAGAATCAACGGTTCGTTCGGCCCGAAGGGATTTTCGTTGGCGGGCAGCGGTAACAGCTGATTGAGTTGTCGTTCGATTGTGAGGTGCGTGCCCTTGCTCGCAACATAAGCGACATTGGCAACGAACGATCGAGGTAACTCTCGCTGCACACCAAAGCTCCACTGCTGCGCGTAAGGCCAGACCGCCTTCGTCGGAATTCCAGTCACATCGAGGGGAAAGACAGACCCGGCCGGTGGAACCGGGTTGCTGGGATTCAGCGCGCAAGAAGTGTGGCTCGGATCAAACGTGGCGCCATACCCAATATTTCCGATGCACGAATAATTCAACGGCAGTGGCTGCGTCATGCTGAGAACGACGGGAGAGCTCGCCTCCAGCGATCCCGTGTTTGCTTCATTGCCCGTTCCGTGTTCAAAAAAGATTCCGTAGCCGCCTCTCACCGAGGTCTTTCCGTCGCCAAATGGATCCCACGCGAAACCAACTCGAGGCGCGGGATTAAATAAGTGTCCCGCCATGCAACCCGACGGCACTCCATTCATGCCGCATTGCACGAGCCCGAGACTACTCACTACTCCTGCAGGCAGCTGAAATGTGGATGGATTGAAAGAGATCGGACTACTGTGAGCACTCTTATCGAGGAGCACGCCACTCACCGGGTCCACTGCAAAACGGGATTGATTGAAATCGCTTGCTACCCAATTCCACGCGTTGTGGTACTTCTCGTGGTAGGTCCCGAAGAGGCTTACCCGTAATCCCAGGTTCAGCGTGAGCCGACCGGTCAGTTTCCAGTCATCCTGAAAATACGGTTCAGCCAGTTGGTAGGTTTGATAGTAGCGATGCTGCGCGGAATCCTGACTGAAACTCTGTATGTAGCCGGTCGTGACTCCATTAATCACCCGCTGCATCAGGAAATCTGTGAACGCGTTGCCGGTGCTGTGCGCTAGATTATTGAATGTGAGTAGCCCCTGCAGTTCGCCCGTTGCCGCACCAATCGCATTGTTGGTCTGGTTCCGCTGCGCCAAAACAACCTGTCCGCCGAATTGCAGAGTGTGCTTACCGACCGATTTGCCCACGTCATCGCGCAACGCATAGGTCGGGTTGGTGTGAGTCCAGGGCATGTACGAGGCATCTTCCGTGAACCCTCTGCCCCCGTAAGCCGCGTTGGTCCCAAGAATTGCCACACCAGGCATCTTTCCGCCAAAACCATTTCGAAATAAATATCCCATCGCGCATTGCGGAATTCCTGTGGCCGGATCAAGGCTCAGTTGCGGATTGCACTGCGTGGGCGCCGACGCATCACTCACCAAGGGTTGATCAATCGATGGGTTCCGTTGAAACTGCGCCCCGCCGGGACCATTCTGGTCCACGAGCGTGATATCCGAGTCGACGTAACTTGCTACGAACTCGTTGATCAGCGTTGGAGAAATCGTATTCGTCAGCCGCGCCACCAGGCTTGTCCCAGGTCCCGCGAAGCGATTCTGAATCGTGGGAAAGCTTGCCGCCGACGGATTTGTAGAGTGAAGATAGCTCCACTGCGGCGCCAAAACCGTCGTATCCCAGGCGTCATGCACATACCGGAACGACGCTTTCATCTTCTGCGTCAGAGTCTGATCAATCCGAAACAGTTCTTCTCGCCAGTAAGTCGGAGGCGAAATAGCAGCCACATAACAGTGATTGGGATCCGTTGGATCCAGATTTGCCACCTGGAAGTTGCAACCGACCGGCGAATTCGGCAGAGGAATCAGGTTCGACTGCAGAATGGCTAGCGCGTTCTTGTCAACTCCAATGTTGGCCGGGGTCCCGGCGATTTGTTGCTGCTCAAGGTTGTAGATCGGAAAAAGCCCCGTCGTGCTTGTAATTCCATTGACCGATGGGCAATCCGGAAATTGTTGCCGGCTGAAGCCAAGTGATTGCGACGTACCCTGCAGGGGACAAACGTCGCTGAAGTCGAACACCTGAGACACAAGCCCGTTCGAGTTAGGCGGACTGAGATTCGTTTGAATTCCGTGAGGCGTCATGACCAAGCCGCGCTCCTTCAGCGAGGGAACGGCTTGGTTGTAATCTGTCGGACTCTTCTCCAGACGAAATTCTTCAGAAAAGAAGAAGAAGGTCTTATCTCGTTTGTTGTTGTAAACCTTGGGAATCGTGAAAGGGCCGCCGATCGTCCCCCCAAAATCCTGCCTTCGATAGAGCGGCGTGCGGCCCGGCGCGTCGAAATAGTTGCGTGCATTGAACGCCTCATTCCGAAGAAACTCGTAGGCTCCTCCGTGGAGGCGATCGGTTCCGGATTTTGTGGTCACTTGCACGGTCCCCGATGCGGTACGGCCGTACTGTGCGCCGTAATTCGAAGTGAGTACCTTTACTTCCTGGATCGCATCGAGACTCGGATAAACCATCAACGTGCTCGCCGCGCCGTTGAGCCCTGTATTCAGGACATCGCTTCCATCCACTTCGAAGGTGTTGTACTCAACGCGACCGCCGTTGACGCTGTACTTCACGCTTCCCACAACGCCGACCTTCGCTTCATCTTGTCCGGTCTGATTGCTGACACCTGGTGCAAGCGCGATAAGTTGTGTAAAGTTGCGCCCGTTTAGTCCGATGGATACTACTTCTTTCTCGGTGATCGTTCCAGACACGCTCGCGGATTCCGTCTCAACAGTACCCACCCCTGAAGATTCCACGTTCACTTCTGTTTTCTCGCTTGCCGGATCGAGCGAGGCATCCATTGTCAACTCGAGGCCGGCAGTGAGATTGATGTAATCGAGTGTCTTCACCGCGAAATTGGGGGCTGTGATTGTGATGGTGTAAGTGCCGGGAATCACACCGCTGAAAAGATATGTGCCCTTCTCATCCGTCTTGGTCGCTTGTTTGCTGCCGTTGCTGCCGGCAAGAACGACATCCGCGCCGGTTACTACTGCCTGCGTCGCGTCCGTTACCGTACCCGTGATCCTCGCTTTGTCGCCGGCGGGACTTTCCTGTCCCATCGCAAAACATCCAAAGACCACAATGAGGGCGGCAATCGACGCACCGCGACAAAGATCGCGAAACACAAATCCCACGAATGCTTCTCCGCTGCTGATTCTTGTGTGAAAGGGTTTGGAAAGCCGAAGGCGGATGGTACAGGATGCAAAAGCTAGACAACGTTAAAAGAATATGAAACTTATGTGAACGGCATGTGACTACGAATTTTGCAGTCACACAGTTTTCACAAACTCTTCATCTGAGCTTAACAGGCATACAGGTATGCTCTCCCGTGCAATCCCAAACGGGCTGTAAGTGCGGCCCGAGTCGAGTACACCCAGGCAAATAGTTCAACAACCGAAGAGTTCGCTGTGTGCAGATCTGCGCGTGGGGCTGAGTGCGCCGCGCGTGAACTGAAAGTGACGTCCGAACCCAGTCCAACTTCAGAAAGGAATATCTATGACGCGCATGAAATACCTTCTGGCGGTCTTGCTATCCGCCGCCATGCTGAACTTCGCGCCTGTCCTACACGCGCAAACCGTAAAGGTCGTGCTCGCCGGTTCTTCCGCCATGTGGCAATCAATGGCCCTCGCCGCTTATAAAAGCGGGGCTTGCGTTTCAGGCGGCACTGCTCCGTGTTTCCACTACACCGGGAAAAATTTCAACTTGATCGATAGCCGTCCAACCGTAAAGGGTGGTTCCAACGCTGTCGATCTCGGCAACGTTTGGGTTGTTTGGGACAGCAGCACGACCTCGACCAACGTATGGGCTTTTATCAAGGTAGATTCCGGCGTGGGCGATCGCTGCTATTTCGCGCAGCCCCACTGCACGGTAAGTATTCCTACTCTGCCTTCTCCTGCGAACCTGATCTCCTCGACGATCTGGGGAGATAATTCCTCCGATTCAGTTCCCCCCGCTGCGGTAAGCGCCTTGCTCACCGGAGGAACGCTTTCCGTGAATGCGGCGGCCACAGACATTCGTCCCGAAGACGCCCTGTTCGCAACCTGCCGCGCGAATTCCAAGCTCGGCGGTGGTACTGATGGACTCGCCGGCCTTGGTTACGGAGCCAATAACTCCGGTGTTTGCCCAACGTTCGGCGCGTCGCTGGCGAATCTGCAAGGCTCTGACATTCTCAGTGCCTATCCAGGAAGTTCCAGTTCCGCGCACGTCCTGGCTTTCTCGCTTTCCGGCAAGGATCCCTTCACCGGAACCGCGATACCCGCAGCGACCACAACTTCCGTCGGCGCTACGCCGGTCGTCTTTATCACCTCACGTACCGGTGCTTTGGCTAGTGTCACGAACGTCACCGACGAGCAAGTCCAGGCAGCATTCAGCGGAAATAACTGCGACGCGAGTGCCTTGGGCGCTCCGTCTTCACCCATCCAGGTTTATCTGCGCGAGCCACTCTCTGGAACTATGAATACGACGGAATACACTGTGTTCCGTTATTGGGATAAATCAGGTAAGAGCCAGGAAACCGGTGTCAATGCTGTAAACCCGCTGGCTTCTGCTTGCACTTCCGGCGGTTCCCGTTATCGTGCTATCGGCACCGGCGAAGAAGTCAACTCGGTTCTGAATTCAGTTGCCAACCATGGAACCGACGGCATCGGATACACCTTCTTCAGCTACGGAAACGTCTCCGGAATCGCGAACAACTCCAGCTATTCTTACCTCACGCTGAACGGAATTGATGGAATCTTCCACAAGTACGGAACCACCATTGATCCCGGACAGCCTTCAACCGCCGGTGTATTGCCTGGAGCTGCCAATCTTCCAGCAAGCTGCGCCGGAGCCTTCCCCTGCCCGGAAAACAAGATCTGGAGCGGGAATCTTTCCTTCCCGAATCTTCGCAACGGATCTTACCGCGCATGGTCGCTGCTTCGCATCGTCAGCAATGGAACGGCATTGTCGAATACCAACTTGTTGGTCCAGGGTGCGCAGACTTTCGCCGTCACGTCGACGCCGGACTTCGTGCCCGCTCTTAAAGTTGGTTCCTCGGATCCGGGACTTCAGCTCCTGCGCTCGCATTACACGCAGGTCAACATCGCTCCGGTCAACATCGCTACCACCGGGGATCGCGGTGGCGATGCGGGTGGATGCATCCTGAGCAGTTCCGGCCAGGCTGCAACCTCTGACACAACCACCAAGCTCGCCCAGCAAACCCCGGGCAGCGCTTGCGTCCAGGTCCCGTAATCGAACCCTAAGTGAGTCTCAAAAGGGCGGGCCATTGCAGAATGGCTCGCCCTCTTTCAAAAAGGAAGTGCACGGCGAACCACCGAACATTCGGAGTTCGCCCTTGTTTTAAGGCATGCGCAGATGCGATTGAACGGAGCGCAATGAAGGTAGTCAGATTTGCTCGCATGAAAACTTTTTATTTCCCGATCACTCTCCGATTACTGGCCATTCCCGTCCTGTTCGCTGCTCAAAGCGTTGCGCAGTTAATCCCTGCTCCTGCGCCAATCGCTGATCCAGCGGATACTCGCTTCCGCAATGTGAAGGAAGATTGGACCACGCCTGCCCTCACTGGTAGTTCCCTTCACCCCGTCGAGCCCCTGTACGGATACGTCAACGACTTCGACACATACACTGTTGACTTTTTGCAGTTGCAATGGCGGTTCGGCGATCCACTCGACCTCTATGTAATGAAGCCCAAAGGTGTGAAGAAGCCTCCCGTAATCCTTTATCTGTATGGCTATCCCGCCGGTACCGAGCGCTTCCAGGATCCTACGTTCCAAAAGACAGTCACGAAAAATGGCTACGCCGCGGTCGGCTTCGTGTCTGCCCTTACCGGACATCGCTATCACGATCGTCCCATGCGCGAGTGGTTTGTGAGCGAACTGCCGGAATGCCTCGCCACTTCTGCCCACGATGTGCAAATGATCTTGAACTATCTCGAAAGCCGCGGAGACTTTGACATGTCGCGCGTAGGCATGTACGCCCAGGGTTCAGGGGCGAGCATCGCAATTTTGGCTTCAGCTGTCGATCCCCGCATCAAGGTACTCGATGCGACGGACCCCTGGGGTGCGTGGCCGGTCTGGTTTGCAAATTCCACGTTTCCGCCGGAAGAAGAACGTGCGGACTACCTGAAACCTCAATTCTTAGGAAAAGCAGCTCCGCTCGATCCCTTGGATTGGCTTCCGCGAATCAAGGCAGAGAAGTTTCGTCTTCAAGATGCCACCTTCGAAACTACTACTCCAAAGACCGCCAAGGAAAAGATTCGCGCCGCGGTTCCCCCCGGCTCAACAGTGGTCATTTTCAAGACTCCGGAAGAATTTAACGCCAGCGTAAGAAGCCAATCGGAACTGTCATGGATCGAGCAGCAGTTGGGTGCGCTACCCGAACCTGGAGAGCCCGGTGCAACGCTCGCGCAAAGACATTCTGCAAAGTGAATTGGCCCAACAAGAAATTCAGGCTGTAAAGAAACTCGGAGGCAGACGATGAGCCAGTTTTTGAGAAGAGCATCATTCTTGCTCCTGCTGATTGCGATCGCGCATGCGTCGGCACAGAATTCCAGAAATTCAGCGCCGCTATTTTATGACACCACGCAGGAGACTATGCTCGCCGGGACGGTGTCGACCGTGTCGGACAAGGTCGCTGCTGGCACTCTTACCGGTGCCCACCTCACCCTTTCCACTCCGACGGGCACTTGCGATGTGAGTCTCGGTCCTTTCGCCCTCACGGGAGACGGGGCTCTCCCTGTCTCAGCCGGACAGCAGGTCGAGATCACCGGAATATCTAAAACCATTAACGGGATCCCAGTCTTTTTCGCCCGCCTGATTCAGATCGGCAACAGTATCTATGCAGTCCGGAACGCTCATGGACTGCCTGTGACTCCGAAATCACATCATCGCGCCAATCAAGAAGCTCAAAACGGAGAGATTCGATGAACCACAAGCACTACTGCAAACTGGCATTTGCTATCGGCCTCACGTTTCTGACGAGCTGTACGAGCGGTCTCCGTCAACTCGGCGCGAACACGCCGTTGGTAGCGTCCATCATCGCGGTGAGCGGAACGAATCAGAGCCATGCGGTCAAAAGCACTTTCGGCCAGGCGTTAGTCGCCACTGTGAGTATGAATGGCGTTCCTGCCAGTGGCATCGTCGTCACATTTGCGGCACCCTCTTCCGGCCCCAGCGCGACCTTCTCGAACACCACCTCGATTACCGCAACGGCTACGACAGACGAGAATGGAATCGCCACATCCCCATCACTCGCGGCGAATACCACGGTTGGCCATTACACGATCACAGCCACTGCCGATGGCGTTGTCACGCCCGCTCTTTTTGCGCTCACCAATACAACCGGGGCGCCCGCGTCGATCGTCCCAGCGAGTGGAAATTCTCAAACTGCACCCATCGGCGGGGCATTTGCCGCTCCTCTCGTTGCGCAGGTTCTGGACGCCGGCATGAATCCTGTCAGCGGCGCCATCGTCACCTTCACGGCTCCGACCTCGGGCGCCAGTGGTACCTTCGCGAATGGGACAGCAACAGAGACACACACAACGGACGCAACTGGCCGCGCCACGTCATCGACCTTCACCGCAAACACTACTGCTGGCGCCGACGTCGTTACTGCCACCGCGGCAGGAGTCGCGAATCCCGCCAGCTTCAACTTAACCAATGGCGCCGGCTCGGCGGTCTCGATCGTCGCCAGCCAGGGAACGCCGCAGAGCGCAGGGATCAACACCGCATTCTCCGTGCCCTTGGGCGCGTCCGTTCTCGATGCCCAGTCCAACCCGGTAAGCGGAGTTCCCGTCACTTTCACCGCGCCCACTTCGGGCGCGACGGGTACTTTTGTCGGCGGAAAAAGCGTCGTCACCACGGTCACGGACGCAACCGGCACGGCGACTGCTCCTACCTTCACGGCAAATGGCACGCTGGGCTCTTATACGGTTACTGCTACGAGTTCCGCGGTCTCAGCGACTGCTACTTTTGCCCTGACGAATCGTCAACCGGGAAGCACGTACGTCTTCTATCTCAGTGGACAGGATGCCTACGGCCCAGACTTCTATGCGCTCGCCGGATCCGTCATCATTGACCCGAACGGCAATGTGCTGTCAGGCGAGCAGGACTATAACGACGCAGGCATTGTCGTCTCGCCAGAACCTTCCGGAGACACGATCACCGGCGGAACGATGTCGGTCAACGCAACGACCGGCCAGGGCACGTTGACGCTTGTCACCAATAACAGCGCCCTGGGCATAGCCGGTGTTGAAACTTTGGGCGTACAGTTTGTTAATACCAACCACGCCCAGATTATTCAGTTCGACGGCACCGCTACGTCGTCCGGAACCCTCGACACGCAAACCCAGGGTACACTCACTGGAGGCTTCTCCTTCGCGCTTGGAGGGATGGACGATATTCAAGGTCCAGTCACCTTCGGCGGCGTATTCACGGTCGCTGGCACGACATTGCAAAGCGGTACTGTCGACCAGAACGATAACGGTAGCCTTGCAACCGGAACATCCTTCACCGGCACTCTATCAGCGCCCGATGCGTTGGGTCGCGGTACTCTCACCACAACTCTCAATTACCTGACGCAACCTCTCGCGTCACCTATCGCCCTTAACTACTACCTTGTGGGAACTGAAGTGATAAGAATTATCGGTGTGGACCCTGTGGACACCGTGATGGGATCAGCCTTCGGCCAAGGTGCAACTGCCGGGTCCTTCGGCACCAGTTCGCTGCAAAACTCTGTCTTCGGACTGCAAGGCAGTCCATTCTTGATTAACTACGGCACCGCGGGAACAATCCTTCCATCGTCCGGCAATTTCACTGGCGTCGCCGACAATAGCGAACTCTTTGGAAGCTCGAATTCGATAGCAGCGGCAATCTTCGGCACCTATTCGATCGCCAGCACTGGCTACGGGAGCCTGATTATTGGCCAGAATGGCAGCCCGATCTTGAACGACGTGAATGTCCTCGGGCTTTACATGACGGATCCCCATCTCAACCTGACCGACCCGAACAATACCAGCGCCGGTTTAGGCGGAGCGTTGTTGATTGATATGGACAGCGCCCTGCCCGGCGGAATTGGTTTTGCAATTCCACAAACCGACACATCCACTGCATCCTTTACGGGAAATTATTCTTTCGGAGCACAGTCGTTCTTTACCGGACTGGGATTCGATTTCGTCGGCCAAGGGTCGGTGACGAATGGAACTCTTAATGGGTCCGGTCTGCTGACGGATCTCTTCGAGGTCTTCAGCCCCAATACCACGGATTCAGGAGTGACATTCTCGGGAACTCCGTCGCCGGACAACGGCAATCCAGGCCGCTATACCCTCTTCTCGAGTAATTCCACCCCGAACCCGCTCAACATGACAGTCAATGCAACCACCACGCCCTTAGATGTCGTGATGTATCAGGCGAGTGGCGGACAACTGCTCTGGATGAATGAAGATCCCACATTCACGACAGTTTTCTTCGGAACCGTCCAGCAGCAAGGCTCTCTTTCCGGAATTCCTGGCTCGACTAGCGGTTCGACGGAAACGATCTCCGCTACCAGCGGCACGCCTCAGAGCGCTCCAGTGAACACTTCGTTTGCCCTGCCGCTCGTTGCCACCGTCACAACCGGCGGGATTCCGACAAGTGGGGTCACCGTCACATTTACCGCACCTGCATCGGGCGCCAGCGGCACCTTCGCCGGAGGATCTACAACCGCGATGGTGACGACCAATTCCAGCGGCATCGCCACCTCACCCGTATTCACGGCAAACGCATCGGCAGGAACTTATACCGTCAGCGCGACTGTCACCGGTGCAAGCGCCCCCGCGAATTTCAGTCTTACCAATGCGTCTACGGCCCAGGAAGTCATCAACGCCAGCAGCGGCACGCCGCAGAGCGCGAATATCAACGCCGCATTCGCGCTGCCGCTTGTGGCAATGGTGACCGCAAACGGATCGCCGGTCAGCGGCGTCGTCGTAACATTCACTGCTCCAGCCTCCGGTGCGAGCGGTACGTTCACCGGCGGATCTACCACCGTCAACGCCACCACAGACAGCAATGGCAACGCGACGGCGCCAACCTTTACCGCGAATGGTCTCACGGGCAGCTATACTGTGGCCGCGACTGCCACCGGCATATCAGCCCCCGCCAACTTCGATCTCACGAATACGTCTTCTGTGTCGGAGGTAATCACGGCCACTGGAGGCACCCCGCAAAGCGCTACCGTAAGCACGGCTTTTGCACTACCGCTCAGTGCGACTGTGACAACCAACGGGAATCCGACCAGCGGCGTAACTGTCACGTTCACCGCGCCCGCCTCGGGAGCAAGTGGAACCTTCGCTGGTGGCGGCACCACGGCGAACGCTACGACCGACGCGAACGGAGTCGCCACGTCTCCAACCTTCACCGCGAATGCGACAGTCGGCTCTTACACGGTGAACGCGGCTGCAACCGGCGCCGCCGGACCCGCCAGTTTCAATCTCACCAACAGCTCCGTGTCGAACACAAAGTCCTACGTCTTCTCGCTCAACGGACTCGACACCTTTGGACCGAATTTCTACGCGCTCGCAGGAGCCGTGACCTTGGACTCCACCGGCAACGTGTTGGGCGGCGAGCAGGATTACAATGCCGCCCCCTACGGCGCAATGTCGCCCGAGCCATCGGGCGACACAATTACCGGCGGAACTCTGACCGTTAATTCCACAACCGGACAGGGTACCCTCACTCTGAACACCAACAACACCAATCTCGGCGTGAATGGCGTCGAGACTCTCGGCGTCCAATTTGTGAATAGCAATCACGCCCTCGTCATTCAGTTCGACGGAGTCGCCACTTCCAGCGGGACCATGGACCTTCAAACACTTCCGACCGCTCTGAACGGCGGCTACGCCTTCGCCATGGACGGAGTGGACCCGAACGACAATCCTGTGAATCTCGGCGGCATCTTCTCGGTCAGTGCCGGCGTAACCCTCCAGGATGGTCTCGTAGATATGAACGACTACGGAACCGTCACCACCGGGGCGCCTCTTTCCGGAACTGTAGCCGGCTTCGATTCCTACGGCCGCGGATCAATCTCCAGCAATCTGAATTACACGGGCTCTCCCATTTCGCTGAACTATTACGTGGTGGGTCCAGAAGCGTTGCGCCTGATTGACGTTGACTCGACCGACTCGGCCGCTGGCTCTGCCTTCGGACAAGGGACGAACGCTACGTCAGGCGGCAATACCGCGCTGGGCACGTCTGTCTTTACTATGAATGGCAGCCCATACCCGGCGAACTACGCGGCAGTGGGTATGTTCTCCACCAGCAATACGTCATCTCCAACCGCGAACTTCTCGGGTGTTGCGGATGACAATGAGCAGGCTGGCTATCAACTCCCCGCGGCCCCGATCAGTGGGACCTACGCAATCGGATCTAACGGGTACGGCGCTATGACGATTGCATCCGGAGATTTGGCAGACGTCAGTGCTCTCGGCGTCTACCTCACTGATCCGAATCTTAATTTGATGGATCCCAACAATACGACTTCGGGATTAGGAGGCGCATTGCTCTCCGATATGGATAGCGTGCTCGCGGGTGGTACCGGCCTCGTCATTCCGCAAACGAGTACTGCGAAATCAAGTTTCACGGGCCAATACGCGTTCGGCGCGCAGGCGCTGTGGTTCCTGTTCGAGTTCGATTTCGCCGCTCAAGGATCGGTAAGCAGCGGCACGCTAAACGGCACCGCTTTAGTAAGTGATCCCTTCAACTATCTCTCGAC
>JASLEQ010000533.1 GCA_030151135.1 Candidatus Sulfotelmatobacter sp.
TATGACCTGCAAGCGCCCGTGGATGTCACCGTGGTGCGCGCAGGGATGCCAAATACCTTGCCTGGACGATCAACAAATTTAGGCGAGCGCGGTATCGCGGCGGTGATTGCCGGAGAACTTGTTCCGGGAGAAACAGTTGATATCGAACTGAAGCTGTCTTCTACGACGGAGCCGCTGAGCTTGCATGCCGTGGTGCGGTATCAGGACGAACTCCGTTGCGGATTGGAATTCGTTGAACTGACGGTGGAGCAAAAGGCCCGAATACGGGAATGGGCCAGAGACCCGAACCTCGAAGCGCGTTCTTCCGCGCCTGTTCCACCCAGCACTGAGAAATCAAAGGTGGAGAGCCCTCCTAGGCCCGCGAAATCGAGACAGAAGACCTGGCTGATAGTCGCAATGGCTTTATTGCTGCTCATCGCCGGCGCAATTGTTTTCAGTCGGAAGTGGAACGAGAGTTGGCGTCAACTGGAATCCGGCTTGCCTGGTTCGAGCACTGCGATTGAAAAGCCCAGCGTGAGATTGCCGGCCGAGGAGATGCAGAAGCGGCTTATTCATCGGGTTGAGCCTTCGTATCCAGCAGAGGCCCGCGCCGAGGACTTGCAAGGGATCATTGCGCTGGACATCGTTGTGGGAGGCGATGGATCGGTGCATCACGTGCGTGCCTTGAATGGCCCGGATGTGCTCGCCAAGGCGGCGATGGACGCGCTCCGCTGGTGGAGATTCGAACCTTACCGAGTGAATGGCCAGCCGGTGACGGTGGAGAGCACAATAGCGGTTGAGTTCAAGAGATAGGCTGTCCGGCTTTCGGCGCTCCAATTACCAATCATCATGCTACTTCTGGCGTTTGCGGAGAGCATCGATCACGCTGAAGCCGCTCAGGGAGAAGCAGAGGACGGCTCCGAGCGCCGCGACGAACATCATGGTTGTGCTTACGCGCAGGAAGTCGGCAATCACCGCTCCGACAGCGAACATCAATCCCAGAACATTCAACCAAAGTGGAGCGTGGACACGGCGTGGCAAATCCCTGCGCAAGCGCAGCTGCAACAGGAGGGCAGCGAGTCCGATGGCTGCGACCACCACGAGCGCCAGCGGACTCAGGAAGGCACCGCGGCTGGTGTAGAAGACGACCAGCGCCAGCGCAAGTAGAAGAAGCCCTGCGGCGACCAGGCCCCAGCCTCGCGGTTTAGGAGCGGGCGTCGGATTGGAAGTGGCTTCCGGCATGCAGGCTGCCCAAGTTATACAAGGCTGCCCCTGAACTTTCAAAGAGATTCCCGGGGTGCCGGTCGCGCGGGAGCTGCCAGCCATTCTGCGTGGCGAGGATCTCCGTTGTTAACGGCATAGAGCACAAGCTCTACCCGCGTGGAGATCCCGAGCTTTTCAAATATTCGAAACAAGTATTTCTTGATCGTGTGCTCGCTGAGATTAAGCTCAATCGCGATCTGCCGGTTGCCAAGCCCCTCTGCTACCAGGGCGACAACCTGCTCTTCGCGAGGAGTGAGGATGCTCTTACCCGTGGAGTTGAGCACCCGGAGAGATGGTACTTCTGAGATCAGTTCCAGCAGGTAGTTCAAATGTTCGGTACTGGCCCAGACTTGGCCGCCCGCGACGCGGTGGAGGCACTTGCAAAATAAGCGTAAGTTGGCATCCGTGATCGAGAAAATGCCCCGAGCCCCTGAGCGAAAGCCCGAGATCACCAGGTCACGATCGACGCACTCCGCCAGCAGGACCTTGGGAATGTCAGGATGCGAAAGGTGAAAGCGGCGGAGCGCCACTAAGGCATCGGATCCGTGCTCGAGCGAACTGACTGAGAGCAGGACCACACGCGGACGGCGCTCGTTTACGGCGCGAAGGATCGACGGCGTATCGAGCGAGCAGCTGTGAATATCGATTTGGGGATGGCGCCGCAACGCGCTAATCAGGAGTTGCGACTGCATACGGTTGGAGTCGGCGATCAAGATTGGAGTCGCGGCCGGCGCGACATCAGACGAAGTCATTGGCAAAAAAATATCTCCGCAAGACACTGCGAAAATTGTAGAGAGGGCGTTGTGCAGTCACAAGGAAAGACGTGGGAAAAAATGGTACATACTGCCAATTTGGGAATGAGAATCTTTTTCCCCTATTTGCGCGTTGCATTTGCTTTGAAGCTGTGGATTTCTATTGGATTTGCGCGGTTTCCCGCGTCTGCGCCGCCAATTCAGTGATCGCCGTCACGGCCTCGGTTCCAGCATGGGAAGATTGCCCTATCCAATGCCTATTCGCCTGTGACTTCGTGAACATGCAAGTCCACTTTTGTGTACGCCCCAGAGTGAGACGTTCCTGATCTCTCTATTCAGCGGCCTGGGTGCGCCGCAGTCGCTTCAAAGGCTGTGTGCGCAACACATTCCCGCGAAGAGTCGCCGACACATGATGCAAGACGCCGTTCCACTTTCGTGGACGCAACTTCTCATGTCTTGTTGCGATGAGTGCGGGCGGCTACTTTGCATATGGAAACGATAATGACGGCATACAGGAGCGATTCGCTGGGGTTTGTAGACATATCAATTCGATTCGTTGCCCTCTGGATGCTGATCATCGCACTTTGCGTGGCCGTGTTCGCGCAGGAGAGAAAAGTAGATTTGCCGGCGGACAAACAGAGTTCCCAATTCAGCTTGACCGGAGCAGGAGTGGGACAGAATTCAACGGCCGCAAAACCCGGGAGAGCGGATGGCCAGGGAAACTCCTTGCTCGGAGGGCGCCGTCCGCTCTATCGGTTGAAACCCAGCGATGTGGTCGAAGTGACCTTCACGGTGGCTCCGGAATTTAACCAGACACTCACGGTGCAGCCGGATGGCTACGTGATGCTGAAAGATGCGGGCGTGGTCGAAGCCCAGGGGCTGACAGTCGTCGAATTCGAAGGGGCCGTCCAAAAAGCGTACCAGGGATATTTGCACGACCCGGAAGCTGCAATTGCACTAAAGGATTTTGAGCGTCCGTATTTCGTCGTCGGTGGCGAAGTAGGGAAGCCGGGCAAATACGAATTGCGCTCCGAGACCACCGTCGCGGAAGCCGTCGCAATTGCCGGAGGACTCACCGAACAAGCGAAGCATTCCCAGGTGGTTCTGTTCCGCCGAGTCGATGACGAATTGATGGAATCGCGCGTGATCAATTTGAAGAAGATGCTGGGCGACAGGAGCTTGAGAGAGGACTCGCGGCTCCAGTCCGGCGATCTGATTTATGTTCCTCAGAATCGCATTTCCAAGATTGCCCGCTTCCTTAGCCGTCCGTCAGTAAGCATGTACATGAATTCATCGCAGTTTTGATCGACAGTTTATGTCAGAAGAATTTCTCAGCCGGCAACGTAACCAGGATACCGTGCCTACCGCGCGCGAACTGGCAATCGTATTGTTCCGCAGGCGGAGAGTATTCCTTTGGGTGTCGCTGGCTGTGCTTGTGTCTGCGGTGGCCTATGCCGCCTTGGGAACGAAATATGAAGCGACGATGAAAATCCTCGTGCGGCGCGGACGCGCGGAAGCTCCGCTCAGCGCCGGTGAGAACGCGCCTCTTGACCTGACGCGGATGGCCGTGACTGAGGAAGAACTGAACTCAGAAGTCGAGTTGTTGCGCGACGACGACGTGCTTCGTCGAGTGGTGCAGGAAACCGGCGTGGGCGGCCGCGACTGGTTCCACTTTTTGCGGCTTGGGGAAGGTCCGCAAGCGCGTGTGGAGCGGGCGGCCCGGCGCCTGGCGAAGAAATTGACGGTCGAGCCGGTGAAGAAAACGGACCTGATCACGATTCGGTACGCCACCAGCAATCCGGAAAATGCAGAGAAGGTATTGCGATCGGTTGCCGAAGCCTATTTGGAGAAGCACATGAGCGTCCATCGTCCAGCAGGAGAAGCTCACTTCTTCGAGCAACAGATGGATGCGGCAAGGAAGCAACTGGACGAGTCTCAACAAACGCTCTTCCGGTTTTCCGCGGCACACGGTGCGATTTCAGCGGCTCTGCAGCGCGACAAAGCCAAAGGCATTGCAAGCCTGCCCGTGCTGATCAACAGCGGCAATCGCTACCGGGCTCCGGAAACGGCCTCGCCCGCACTCTTCAACCACGTCCTGAGCTACCTGCCAGAGTTCGACCTTTATGTGGATTCAACGGTGGGGGTGGCGCCATTTGGGATATTGACCGCGGCCGAATATGGCAAGCCCGTCGCGCTGGCGGTCGCGCCGGGCGCCTTCCTGACGCATCTGCCCCTTGTCGCGGCCGAGGAGAATGAAGAGACGCTGCAGACCACGGCCCAGCTGTCGGCTGACGGGACCGTTGCGGGGCAATCCACAACGACCGCCTCAGGGCCGTTCGGGATCAGGTTACGGGAGCTTGCCGCCGGCATCGAGGCGAAGGGCCGCGAACAGATGGCCGCAACGGAGCTGAGGAAACTCGGCTGGCCCGGCAAAGGCAGTTTCGAGTTCGAACCGCCGCGCGATGGGCTAGCCCCCAATTACACGGTTTCAGGATCCTTCGAGCTCGAAGCGCGGCCGGAATTTATGGAGGGCAAGGCATTCGCACCACCGCAGGCTCCCAATGCTGGTTCGCCCGGGCGAATTTCTGCTCGGCTCCTGGACGTTGCCGAAAACCGAGCCGACACCCTGCTTCTCCGGCCACCAACTCGCGGAGTTGGCGCTGACCCTACCTCCCGGCCGGGATATCGAATTGCTGCCGAGCGGCAAGACCGTTGAAAATCCTTATCTGCGCTACGAATCAAATTGGCATCGCGACGGCCAGATCGTGACGGTACGCCGCGAGGTAAGAGTAA
>JASLEQ010000557.1 GCA_030151135.1 Candidatus Sulfotelmatobacter sp.
CCATGATCGGCACAACCGTCTCCCACTATCGCATCATCGAGCTCCTCGGCGGCGGCGGAATGGGCGTCGTCTATAAAGCGGAAGACAGCCAACTCGGCCGCTTTGTCGCCCTGAAATTCCTTCCCGAGGACGCCTCCCAAGACCCGCAGGCCCTCGAGCGCTTTCGCCGCGAGGCACGTGCCGCTTCTTCCCTGAACCATCCCAACATCTGCACCATCCACGAGATCGGGGAGCACGACGGGCGCGCTTTCATCGTGATGGAATGCCTGGCCGGGCAGACGTTGAAGCACATCATCGATCGCAAGCCCATGGAACTCGACCGCCTCCTTTCGCTTTCAATCGAGGTGGCCGATGCCCTGGATGCCGCGCACGCAAAGGGCATCGTACACCGCGACATTAAACCTGCAAACATCTTCGTCACAGATCGCGGACATGCCAAGATCCTCGACTTCGGCCTTGCCAAGGTCGCTCGCGCGGCCAGGCCAACCAGCGGGGATTCTCAAACAATCGCGGACGCGAACAGCCTCGATCTCACGAATCCCGGTACTGCCGTAGGCACTGTTTCTTACATGTCCCCCGAGCAGCTCCGCGGCAAGGAACTGGATGGCCGCACAGATCTATTCTCGTTCGGCGTCGTGCTCTATGAGATGGGAACCGGAGTTCTGCCGTTCCGTGGTGAAACATCTGCGGTCGTAACAGAGGCGATCCTGAATCGGGCTCCCACCGCTCCTGTCAGGTTGAACCGTGACCTCCCGCCAAAGCTGGAAGAGATTATTGCCAAGGCGCTGGAGAAAGATCGCGACATGCGCTGCCAGACGGCTGCCGAACTGCGCGCCGATCTGAAACGCCTCAAACGCAGTTTCGAGTCATCCCGAAATTCTGTCGCCACCGAGCAGGAGAACTCGGTCTCGTCGTCTTCCGGAAGCCATTCAGCAATTCAGACGTTAACCGTCGCGCCCGTTCAGCCCGCCGCAAAGAAGCCTGCGCGAGCCCTCGTCGCGGTGTTCGCGTTGCTCATTGCTGCGGGCTTGGGTCTGTATGCGGGGAAACTCTTCTTCACGCCTCCGCCATTCCAGCCGCCGCTCTATCGTCAGCTGACCTTCCGCCGCGGCAGCATTCGATCGGCGCGCTTTGCTCCCGATGGTCAAACGATCCTCTACAGCGCAGCTTGGCAAGGCAATCCTACGGACGTGTTTACCGCTCGGCCCGAGGCTCCGGAATCGCGTTCCATGGGGCTCAGCCACACCCAACTGATGTCGATCTCCTCCACTGCGGAGATGGCCGTACTCCTCAACAGCAAAGCCGTTGGAGCCTGGGTGAGCATGGGAACCCTGGCACGGGCGCCGCTTTCAGGCGGAGCGCCACGCGAAGTCCTTGAGCAAGTCCAGTGGGCCGACTGGTCGCCTGACGGAAATACTCTGGCCGTGGTCCGCGACTTCGGTGGTCGCAACCGCCTCGAATATCCTATCGGCAAGCCTCTTTATCAGACAGGCGGATGGATCGGTCATCCTCGCGTCTCCCCCAAGGGAAATTACATCGCCTTCGCAGATCATCCCTTGCAAGGCGACGACAGCGGATCGCTGGCTATTGTGGACATGCAGGGCAACAAAAAGATGCTCTCTGCCCAGTGGTTCACGATCCAGGGTCTGGCGTGGTCGCCCGACGGAAAAGAAATCTGGTTTACGGCGAGCAAATCCGGCACAGATCGCACCCTCTATGCCACATCATTGGACGGTAACGAACGCATTGTTGCTCGTTTGCCTGGCGCGCTGATGCTGCTCGATATTGCGAAGGACGGCCGCGTGCTCCTCGTGCGTGCCGATTGGCGTCGTGAATTGCTTGGCGTTTTCTCCAATGATCCGAAGCAGCATGAACTCTCCTGGCTCGATTACACATATCCCGCCGACCTCTCCGCCGATGGCAAGACGTTGCTCTTCGATGAAGAGGGCGGCGGCGGTGCGCTCGATTATTCGAAATCCAGTG
Organism: Candidatus Sulfotelmatobacter sp.; assembly: GCA_030151135.1. The sequence goes on from JASLEQ010000557.1 coordinate 1,984, forward strand.
GACTGACTTACGCGGTATACATTCGCAAGACCGACGGATCGCCTGCTGTTCTGCTGGGTGAGGGCGGAGCGGTATCTTTATCGCCGGATGGGAAGTGGGCGATCGCGCAGAGCCAGGAATCGCCGTCGCAGTTCAAACTTTTGCCTACTGGCGCAGGTGAGCCCAGGGATCTTACGAAAGACAATATCAATCACAGTTGGGCTCACTGGTTCCCCGATGCCAAGCATGTCCTGTTCACTGCTGATGAACCTGGCAAAGGCGTACGGTTCTATATCTATGATCTTGCCACTGGCCAGTCAAAAGCGATTTCGTCAGAAGGCGTGAATGGCACATCGTTTGCGATTTCTACGGATTCGCAACAGATCGCAGCCATTGGACCCGACAAAAAGGGGTACATGTATCCGACGGCTGGCGGAGATCCGAAATTAATTCCCGGCCTCAATCCGGGTGAGCAGCCTATCACTTTCAGCGCCGACGGACGTGGCCTGTACATCTATCAACCGGGAGAACTCCCGGCGCGCGTTTATAAGCTCGACGTACAAACCGGCCAGCGCACTCTCTGGAAAGAACTCATGCCCTACGATCCGGCAGGCGTGGAGAACATCGGGCCAATCCTCATGACGCCCGACGCCAAGACCTGCGTCTTCGGATATCACCGCATGCTCGCGGACCTTTATCTAGTGGAAGGCCTCAAGTAAAAACACTCATCCGGCTTATCGCCCGTCCAACACCGCTCGCGTGAACCGAACGGGAGGGCACGAGTTTACTCGTGAGGTGAATTCGCGAGTATTCGTGCGCTTTAGCGCCTGAAGGACGCTAATGGCCTAGCTTATATAGCGCGCTCGCGTGCGGCCTCAAGTCAACATGAATGCCACTCTGTGCTCCCATCGATTTGTGCGTCCACAGGTCGCGTAACTCTGTCACGCGGCCCGGTATCCCAATATCGCTCCATGCCAAGCTCGCACTTTCGTCCTTCTCTCCCAAATTGAACAATGCCACATACCGCTCATCGGGGTTCACACCATCTGCAACCCAAACCCTTAGAGTTCCCTTCTCCAACGCCTCATGTCCGCCACTGCTATGCTGATTCACCGCCAGGACTTCTTCATTCGTGAGGAGGGCCGTTGTCGCGGGATCATTGCTCGGCAAATCTCCGCCGAAGATCAGCGGCGATCGGAAGATGCTCCACAGCGTCATCACGGTCTGCTGCTCATCGGGAGTGAATTTGGTTGGAGCGCCTCCGCCTTCGACGCTCGTCACCCGCAGCTTGCCCAACGGTAGCATGTCTGCGTCGGGCCAAGTATCATTCTTGCCCACGAACGGCGCCCAATCGCGTGCGTAATCGAACTGCTTCCTCAGCAGTTTCCAGTCGTCCCAAAAATCATCAGAGATGCGCCACATCTGTGCGTACTTTTCAAAGAACTCGGCCTCAGAAATCGGCGCAGGTCCGGGCGAAATGCTCAATACCATCGGTCTGTCAGTTTTACGCATTGCCAGGCTCAGGGCCTTCATCTCTGCCGGTTGATAGAGATGGCTTCCCATGTCATCGGCCTTGATAAAGTCAACGCCCCACGACGCGTACAGCTCTGCAATCGAATCGTAATAGGCTTGCGATCCGGGCTTGGTCGTGTCGACGCCCCACATGTCTGGATTCCAGCGGCAACCGTTTTCTTCGTCCGCGATGTCAGCTGCGTGATACGAACTGCCTTTGATCGGCAGATTCTTCTCGACAGCTTGCCTCGGAATCCCGCGCATGATGTGGATTCCAAGCTTCAGTCCTTTGCTGTGTACATAATCCGCCAAGGGCCTGAATCCGACTCCATTCGCGGAGGAGGGAAAGCGGTTCACCGCAGGCATTAGTCGTCCATACTCATCCATCGTGACCGGCGCGCCGGGCTTGTAGTCGTGGCCCTGTGCGTTCGGCTCATACCATTGAATGTCGACGACGATGTACTTCCATCCGTACTTGGCAAGTTGCTCAGCCATCCAGTCAGCATTAGCCTTGACTTGCTCTTCGCGAACGGTTGTGCCGTAGGAATCCCAACTGTTCCAGCCCATTGGAGGACCAGGAGCAGGAGAGGATTGACCAAACGCATAGACAGTGAGCAGCACGTACGATGCGACGACGAATTTCATGCCGGAATTGTAAGCCGGTGGGCTGTGAGCGAACAAAAAAGTAAGGCGGCCTTCAGTAGGCCGCCTAAGAATATCTGCGCTCCTCCGCGTGCATAGGCGGAGAAGGAGTTAAATATCCAGGTTCTTCACGTCGAGCGCGTTCTCTTCAATGAACTTGCGCCGCGCCTCGACGTCCTCGCCCATCAGCGTGGTAAAAATCGTCTCGCACTCGGCGATGTCTTCCAGCTTCACCGAAAGCAGCGTGCGTCGCTCGGGATCCATGGTCGTCTCCCAAAGCTGCGGAGCCGTCATCTCACCCAGACCTTTATAGCGCTGGATGGTGAAGTCCTTGCGGCCTTCATTGATGACGTAATCGCGCAACTCGCGAACGTTCGTCTTCTCGACGACTTCAACTTCTTTCTTCTTGGGAGCGGCTTTCGGCCCTTTCTTGTCAGCCTTGCCGTCGTCGTCCGCCGAAGCATCGCCATCGCCGTTCGTTGGAGCAACAGCCTTCGCCAAGGTCTCAACCACAAACGGAGGCTCCATGTAGGGCTCAATCTGCTTGTACTTCGTGATCATCTGCCGGCATTCGGCACTCGAGGCAAGCTCCCAGTTGATAACGTGCTCCGCGCCATGCTTATTGACGAACATCACTTCCCAAAGATTGTGCTCTTCGTCAAACTTCGACTCGACGCTCTTGAAGCCTTCGTCCTTCTGCATCTTCTTGAGCTCTTTTTCGAGTTTCTCGATTTTCTTCGGAGGAGCTTTCTTGTCGCCTTCGAAGTCTGTGCGCTTCGCGAGATCGAGCCTGGGAATCAGTTCTGTGACTTTCTCGTTGCGCACGCGCTTGTCGGCCTTCTCGAAGAATCCGAGATACTCGTCGAGCACGGTCATGAACTTCGCGAGGTCCTTTCCCTCAAGTTTGGCTGCGCCTTCACCGTATCGAATGGTGAGCCCATCGGCCGCGCGCTTGACCATCACTTTTACGAACTCACGCTCGTCCTTGATGTACTGCTGCGACTTGCCCTTCTTCAGCGAGAACAGGGGCGGCTGTGCGATGAACACGTTCCCGCGCTTGATCAGGTCCTGCATGTGGCGGAAGAAGAACGTCAGCAACAGCGTTCGAATGTGACTGCCGTCGACGTCAGCGTCGGTCATCAGGATGATCTTGCCGTAACGCAGCTTCAACGGATCGAAATCTTCTTTCGAGATCCCTGTGCCGAGCGC
>JASLEQ010000563.1 GCA_030151135.1 Candidatus Sulfotelmatobacter sp.
ACTTCCAGCCGGACTGGAACTTCTCGTGGTCGTCGGATGGCTTACGCACCCATTGCGCAATATTCCGAGCGGCCACGCATACACGTCCTTCGGTTGAATCCGTCCACTGTGCCGGTGCCTTTTCGCGAACCGGTTTGCACATCGAGTCGACTGCCACTGCGCAGTCGCGATGTTTTCCAAACCAATCTTGAACCGCCACCAAGGACGTATCCGTCAATGAACCCGCACCGCAGGCCTCCGCCTTTTGCACAATCGGGCTGGGCGGTTCCTTTGAAACCGAACACCCGATCATCGTAAGGACAGAAACCAGGACCAACGCTAACTTCATACTCCTCACTTCCAGCCGGATTGGAACTTATTTCCATCAGATACCTCCGGCGTCCAATTAAAAAATCTTTGCGTGGCCGCCTCGCTTGCAGCTTGCTTTTGGATGATCGCGGCCTGATAGCTCTGCTTGCTCGACATGTCGGCCAACATCAGTTCGCGCAGCTTCATTAGTTGCTGAACCTGCTGCTCGGAGATTTGACCCATGACCTGGAGGGCTTCCAGCCGGCCGTCAGACGTTTGTGCCATCGAGCGTAACGAACTCAGCACGGACTGCTCGCTCTGAAGTTGCTGGCCCTGTAATCCGGCAGCGCGCAGAGCTCCGATCGTCGTATCCAAGGATGTTTGTGACCAACTGCGATATTGAGTGAAGTAGCCGGTACCCGAATACCCGTATCCGGGGAATCGAGCCTTGAATTGAGAATCGAGGTTTGAAAGCGAATAGGAGAGAGCCTGCCCGCCTTGCACAATGGATGCGAGCGCGTTCAGGTCCGAAGAGATCGGCCCAAAGATCTGGCCCGGAAGAACCTTGCTGTTCTTGATCATGTCCGTCGTTTGCTTGATCGCCTCGGTGAGCTGTTGAGCCTGGCGCAAGTACTGCATGATCAGCTGCGCATGGTTCAGGAGCTGCGTGACTTCAGTTGCAAATACCCCAGCTACCGCCGGTTGCGGGGCTTGAAGGATCACGACGATCAGCGTCGCGATGGCGACTAGACTTTTGCGCATGGGAAATTCCTCTCGACTTCGCTCTGAACCTTTTCGTAATAGTCTGCCCAACCTTGCAGCCGGTCATCTTTGAGTGCTCTGGCGCGAACACGCAGCCACTCGCTCTGCCACGTGTCAGGCAGTTCCGCCTGGAGATCTTCAACCTGTTGCCGTTCCTCGCGGCCGTTTACACCGACGAAGGAGAGCGCCACGTTGTGAATCCCGAGGGAGATCAGACGCCGCCCCAACGGCGAGATCACGTAATAGTGCTGTTTCGGAATGCTGGTCTGAAGAATGTCGAGTTCGCGCGAGTTCAGGCCTACACGGTCGTAGAATTCCTTCGATGCCGGGTTCTTCGCCTCGCCGTTCGGCAGGAGAATCTTGGTCGGGCACATTTCGAGGATGACGTCGCTGATGTCGGAATTGCAGATGTCACTGAGGTTTTGAGTCGCGAGCAGAACGATTCCGTTCATTCGGCGCAGCGTCTTCAGCCAGTCGCGGAGTCGCTCCCGGAACACATCGTTTCTCAGATATACCCAGGCCTCGTCCAGCGATACCAATGTCGGCGAGCCATCGAGCCGTTTTTCGATTCGACGGAATAAGTAAAGCAGCACCGGGATCACCGCCTTGTCATCGAGTTGAAGAAGGTTCTCCGTCTCAAACGTAAGAAAGCGGGCCGAGGTCAAAACGTCTTCATCCGCATCGAGCAGTTGGCCGAGCGGGCCGGATAGCGTGTAGAACTGGAGTGCTTCACGTACGTCCAAATCCTGAACGTTGGCGCTCAGTTCGGTGAGGGTGCGCGACGGCGAGAGTCGGAGTTGCAGCAACGCCTGGGTGAGTGCGTTTCGATGCTTTGGTGTGACAGTTAAGCCGTTGAGACTGCACAGGTCCTCCAGCCAGGTCACTGCCCATGTGAGGTCGGCATCTGAATCGATTTCCCTGAGGGGGCAGAATGCAAGATCGGTCTTTTCTCCCGCCAGGTCGTAAAACTCCCCGCCGGCCGCTTTGGTCAATACGAAAAGCGAGTAGCCCTTGTCGAACGCGAAGACCTGGGCGCGCGGATATCGGAACCATTGTGCGGCGATCAGCCCGAGAGCCGTTGATTTACCAGCTCCGGACGGGCCGCACATCAGCGTGTGGCCGAGGTCCGCTACGTGGAGGTTAACTCTGAACGGGGTGGCGCCGGTAGTAGCCGCGAAGAGAAGCGGCGGACTGTTCTTCGGCATCAGCCGGGACGGGTTCTCCCGAAGTCCTGCCCAGACCGAAGTGATCGGCAGCAAATCTGCCAGGTTGAGCGTGTGCAGGAGGACGCGCCGGACATTCCGGTATCCGTCTCCGGGTAAACTGCCTCGCCACGCTTCGACTGCGTTGATTGTTTCGAGACGGCACGCGAATCCGAGGTTCTGAATCTTCTTCATGACCAGTCGCGTGTTTTCATGCAGCCGGTCCAGGTCCTCATCGAAGCAGATGATGTTGCTGGAATATTGCGCGAACTGAACATCCCCTGATGCCGCCACTCCCATCGCTTGCTCCGCATCCTCAGCCATATTCTGGGCGTAGACATTCACCGCGCCATTCTGG
>JASLEQ010000670.1 GCA_030151135.1 Candidatus Sulfotelmatobacter sp.
GCGAGAATGGTCTGCGTGCTTTTGTGGCTGACTCGCGCAAATCAGCAAGACGAATTAAAACTTGTTGCTGCCGACGCGACGGCTAATGGCCTGGACGAATCCGACGATGGCTCACTTATTCTGCGGCGCGAAATCGCGAGCGGCGGAAAGGGACGCGTCTTTGTCAACAATCAGCCCGCGACTGTTTCCGTGCTGAAGCAGCTAGCGCCGCACCTGGCTGTGATCCACGCTCAGAATGAATCAATCCTTTTGTTCGATGGCCCGGCACGCCTCAATTTGCTGGACACTTTCGCGGGGAGCGATCTTGATCCTGTGGCCACATCTTTCTCTCGCTGGAAGGAATTGCGGACCCGAATCGATGACTTGGAGCGCGGGGAACAAGACCGGCTGCGATTGGTCGATCTCTGGATTTTTCAAAAACGTGAGATCGACGATGCCAGGGTGCGGGCTGGCGAAGATGAGCAACTCGAATCCGAAAAGCGAGTGTTGGCCAATGCCGAGAAAATCTACAACGCAGCAATGAATGCCTTCGATCTCTTGTATGAGGGAAGCGGATCAACCGCCTCGAGCTTGCGGGCAGCGCAGAAGCAAGTGGAGGAACTTTCCCGTTACGAACCGAAATTCCAGGAGGCGCTCGGCGCTCTGGAGACGGCGCGGATCAGTGTCGAAGATGTAGGCGCAACTTTGCGCGACTACGCGGGCGGGATTCAGGCGTCCCCGGAACATCTGGCCGAAGTCGAAGACCGTTTGGCTCTGCTCGATCGTCTAAAACGCAAGTACGGCCCCTCATTGGACGAAGTCCTCGCGTTCGGCGCAGATGTCGCGCACAAGCTCTCGGAAGTCGAGAACAAGGACGAAATTCTGCGTCAATTGAAAGATGAGCTGGCCAAAGCTGCAGACGAGTATCTGCGGGTAGCGCGCATACTCTCGAAGAAACGCGCCGAAGCGGCACGCCGTCTCGAAAAGCTCGTCGAAGCCGAAATCAACGATCTTGCAATGAGAGCCAGCTTTCGGATCGATCGGACAACTTTGGAAGAGGAGCGCGACTGGAGCGCCTCAGGAATGGATCAGGTTGTGTACATGATCGCCACGAATCCCGGTGAACCGATGCGGCAACTTGAGCATATCGCGTCGGGTGGCGAGCTATCGCGCGTGATGCTGGCATTGAAAGCCAGCGTAGAGAGCGGAAAGCAGATCAAAACTCCCACTCCGTCACCGAGGGCGCGACAAGTTTTGGGGACCCAGCATACGCTCGTCTTCGACGAGATCGATACCGGTATCGGTGGACGTGCGGCTGAAGCTGTTGGCAGAAAACTAAAGTCTTTGTCGCGCACAAACCAGGTCTTGTGCGTGACCCACTTGCCGCAGATTGCCACGTTTGCCGACCAGCACTACGTCATCGAAAAGAAAGAATCCGCCGGACGGACACGAACGAGCATCCGCCCGGTCACCGGTAACGAACGTACTGAAGAGGTCGCACGCATGTTAAGCGGCGCGAAACTTACCGAGACGTCCCGCAAGCACGCTGAGCAGATGATTAAAGCCAACGCCTAACCAGCAATCCTGTTTCTTAATCCAAATCTCAAGAGATGTACCCAGATTTTGGTCATTCCCGTTGGATCTGATGAAGAGAAATTTGGCTGGTGAGATGGTTGCTTTTAGCGGCTGATGATCAGGCGATCGGCTGCTTGCATCTCTGCGACGGTAGTTTCGGCTGAGTTGTCGGCGACCTTGATCGTGAAGTTCACGGTAATTGTGGCTTTGGATTCCACTGCCTGACCGTGTTGCACGATTGGTTTGAATTTCCACTCCCGTACGGCTTGCTCCGCCGCCCTGGCTAAAATCGCGGGGCCCTTCAGGATCTGGATGTTCTGGATTATTCCATCGGCGTTGATCAGTGCTTGCAGAACCACCGACCCTTGCACATTCATATGTTGTGCCAGAGGTGGATAGATTGGCCGGGACGCATCGGCGGTGAGAGGTTGATGATCCGCCGCGTTGGTGGCAGCCTTAAATGCTGGCTGTGCGGCGCCAGCATCCGCGATTTCCAACTGCTGCGAGTTGGTGGTGGGATGGACGCTTTTACGAGTGCTGCCAGCTACCACTTCCACATCGAGCGGGGGCAGAACGGTTCGCGTCGTCGTAACCGCAGGCGCTTCAAGCGGCTTCGTTTCTTCCGTCTTCACGGCAGGAGCTGCTTGCTTTTTCGCAGGATGTGCCTGAACGGTTGTCCCCGGTCGATGCTGGTTTGCCGCCGATTGCGAGGGTGTTGCCGAAGTCTCTGGAGCTTCGGCTTCAATTGTTGAAGAGGCTCCGCCGAACCAGAAGTCCCGGTCCTTGACCAGAACAGCAGCCAATGCGGCTAGCAACAATACAAGGGCGAGCAGGAGCCTACCTGACTGCTGGCTGCCTTGTTCATTCCGCTTTGGGTTGAGTTCGAACATGATCTTCAAGACCTGGGCGTCTGGAAAGACGCCAACATAGTGCAACAGCGTAGCTTTACCGACAATGGCACGGGGAGGGGGAGGGGTAGCACAACAGAGCCATTTCTGGGGGTTTGTGTCCAAGGCCTCCCTGATTTGTGATTTACATCACAGCCTTGAGGCTGTTTCAGTCCTAAATTCACGTCATGAGCAATCCGTCTAACCGCGCGGCCTGGATTCACGGTCCAACCGCCCAATGTGATTCCACGCCGGAAGGTGCCCTGCTGCCATGGAGGCTGATCCTGCTGGGCGCACCGGGCGTTGGAAAGGGCACCCAAGCCGATCTGTTCCACCGGCGGCTCCGGGCTTGCCATTTGTCGACTGGCGACGTTTTCCGGGCGGCAGGCAGCCTGCCCGAATGTGATCAGAGCCCGGCAATGCGGCAGGCCCTGGATTCAATGCGCCGGGGCGAGCTTGTCCTGGATTCAACGGTTTGGGAGATGGTGCGAGAGCGCAAGGGCTGCTTGCAATGCGGGGGCGGTTTTATTCTCGATGGTTTTCCGCGCACGTTAGCACAAGCCAAGGCTCTGCAGGAGTTGATGAACCATGATTGCCTGAAGCTGACCGCCGTGGTGAATTATGAACTTCCGTTCGAAGAGATTGTCGCTAGGTTAGGTGGCCGGTTGACGTGCGAAAAGTGCAAGGCGGTCTATCACATCAAGCAGCGGCGCCCCAGCACAGAAGGGTTATGTGACCACTGCGGGAGCAAGTTGTTTCAGCGGGAAGACGACCAGCCGAACTCAATTAAGGTGCGTTTGGATGCTTATCGTCGGAGCACGGCACCGCTGATTGAGTTTTATGAGCAATTGGGGCTGTTGCTTCGTGTCCCGGCCGTGGGCGATCCTGAGGACATCTTCGAGAACACGTTCACGCAATTAGAGGCGAGAAGAGTGCGGGAAGTGGCGCATAAGGCTTTGGTTGCCCAAGAGGATCGCCAATAGATCCCAGAAACTCCCCATTCGCTGCTAATTCCAGCCATTTCTTTGGCTTACGTTGACCATACCGGCACTTTTCGATACTTTAAACGTACCGCCACAATGGGGATCGTGTACCCTAAATGGACAGATATTGTGGGCTGGTTTGCATCCTGCGCATCCAATGAGTAAGGGGCTCGCGAGCTGCCTGATTGGACGCAACGGATCAGGGGAAGCCATATCGTGACTGCAATTTTGGGAAATAGTGACGCGAAAACCTTGTTGCTGCTGAAGCCTCGCGGCTTCTGCGCAGGCGTGGTACGCGCGATCGACGTAGTCCGCATCGCACTCGAGGCCTTTGGGCCTCCCATCTATGTGCGCAAAGAGATCGTGCATAACAGCTTCGTGGTGGAAGACTTACGGAGCAAAGGCGCCATCTTCGTGGACAGCGAAGACGAAGTGCCGAACGGGGAACGGATTATCTACAGCGCCCATGGCGTGTCCCCTGATGTGCGGCAGCACAGCGCCAAGCGCGGACTGCGCGTGATCGATGCCACTTGCCCGCTCGTCACCAAGGTCCACGTGGAGGCGGTTAAGTTTGCAAAAGAGGGCTATTCGCTCATTCTGATCGGCCACAAGGATCATGATGAGGTCATTGGCACGTTAGGGGAAGCTCCGCTTGTCACCCAAGTTGTGGGCTCACCCGAGCAAGTCGAATCTCTCGATGTTCCCGATCCGAATCGGGTGGCGTACCTGACACAGACCACGCTCAGCCTCGACGAAACCAAGGACATCATCGCCGCGCTGAAAAAGCGGTTCCCGAAGATCAAAGGGCCAGCGGCACAGGACATCTGTTACGCAACCGAGAATCGCCAGGTTGCGGTGAAGCAAGTCGCGTCGGAGTCGGACCTGCTGCTGGTGGTTGGGTCGGAGAACAGCTCAAATTCGAATCGGCTAGTGGAAGTCGCGCGAAATCTTGGGACGAAGGCCCATTTGATCGACAGCTGTAATGACATCGAGTCGGAATGGTTGAAAGACGTCAAGACTATTGCGCTCACGGCAGGCGCTTCGGCTCCGGAACATCTCGTGGAAGAGACCGTGGCATTCCTCGCGCAGAAGGGTTTCGGCAACGTGCAAGAGCTCGAAGTTATGCCCGAGAATGTCCGGTTTGGTTTGCCCCCCGAGATCGTGGAAGCGATCGCATCTGCGCCGGCCCAGTAAGTCACGTTCGGTGGCGAGCCTGCAAGTTGCGGAGTGATGAAGGAGCAGTGAATGGATAACGACTACCCCAGTGCCAATTTTGCTGCTGAAAGTCTCGGTTCCGACCCTCAGCTTCGCTTCGGCAAAATTGAAGAGCTAGGAAGTCGCGTCAGCGCATCGATCGCGGCCGCCCGCAAGTATCTTTTTTCCGAGCAGCACGACGACGGGTATTGGTGTGGAGAACTCGAAGCCGACACTACCCTTGAGTCGGATTACATCCTGCTGC
>JASLEQ010000695.1 GCA_030151135.1 Candidatus Sulfotelmatobacter sp.
GTAAAATCTCGGGTTAGGAACAGTTCGAGGAACTAGAGTGCTGTTCGAACAGAATTCTCTTTGAGAGTCCGCTCCATCAACCGCATGCGCTTGGAGGGAATAGGTTCCACCATTCGCGCCGGAACGGGCTCGCAGCCGCTGACTGAAAGCAACTCCGTTCCCATCGCGTCCAGAGCTGAATTGGAACGGCCGAGGACCATCAATAAGTACTTCTGAGCAATCGGACGATCAGCCGGGTGGATCAGGGACCACCATCGGCGAACAGACTCCTGCACTTCCGCTTCGCTCTTTTCCCCCACGACGAGTGCGTCAATGAGGCGATAGACCTTGCTCTTGATGGCCTGATAGGAGACCGAAATCTCTTGGGGCATAAGGTTCTTGGGATTACCTGTACTTTCATCTAGTGCAATCGGTGCACCAAACCTTAACTGTAGCCTTATCAAGAGCTTCACCCACATTGCAGTTAGTATGAAAGTACTATGAATGGAAGAAAAATGGTCTGGAATATGAATTCTAATAGACCTGCTTTGTGGGCGGCCGCACGACCATTTCCAGGCCTGCTTTTGTCAGCCGCCGCCCTCTTCTTTTGAGCCTTCTCGCAGGCTAGATTCCGCCTGCGGGTTACAATGTTTCGCTCTAAAAAGTGCAATGTGCATCCTGCCCTCACATCGTGGAATGGGCGGGGAGCGGCATAGGTGTGCGCGTGCGCAATATTCCGGGAGGCGTAATGAAACAAGCGGCGTGGATTCTGGCAATCATGGTATTAAGCTCAATAGCCGTCGGGCAGGGGCGTAGCGCGGTAAATATGCAAAGCGATAGCGATGCATCGCAAACTTCGCAAGGGACGTGGCGCGAGGCGGATTCGAATGAGCGGATGTTCTTTCCAAAAGACACGCTTTGGGGATGGGCGCAGTTTGACCTGGCACCGCCGCACAATGAGATTGATCCGAACCTGTGCGCTGGAAACTCTTACGCCTACGGCGGGGTGAACGCCCCCTGCAATATGTTCGCGCGCTACATGCTGTCGGGCATTCTTGAGGTGCGTCCATTCGGCCGCGGCCCGTTGCGGCGATTCATGGTCTTTGGAGCACCCGCATTCCTCTTTGGAAAGAATGTCCCCAAAACGCTTTATACCTGGTCACCGGATGCGATCGGCGTGGAGCATTCCTGGGGCGCGGGCATTTATCTGAACAAGGGATTTGAGTTCCGGGTCACACAGCATTTTCTCTTTGACCGCCTGGGAGCGCGCGACAAGAACCTGGGCGCGGCCGACTTGGGAAACAATGGTCCTTGGGGACGCTATATGAGCGTGGGTGTCCGCAAGACGTTCGGCACCCGTCGCTGGTAAACGCGCTTAAACGGCAACTGGCATAGCCGGCCGCGAGAATCGCCGCACCAGCCAGATAATCAGCGCGATCAGCCCAGCCAGAATAATGAAGGGGAAGCCGAAGATGAGGAACAGCCAGAGCGCAGCGCCTCCGGCGAATGTGGTCACGTCGCCACTCACCGACGCGCCGGGGTCACGGCGGATTTTGCCGCCAAAGATGGTCACATCGCGGACCGTGGCGCCATTATCCAGGCTGAGATTGCCTCCGAAGACCGTGGTATCGCCGCCGACTTGGCCGTCGGCTTCGATCACGATGCTTCCACCAAATGTGGTGATGTCGGAGTCTACTTTGCCGCGGACGCGCACGCTGCAGCCGAAGCAGGTCACCTCGCCCGCTTCGTCATTCGACCCGACCACGATGTCGTGCCCGAACTGCGTGCGGTCATGCGTGCCTTCGGCGAAAGCTGGCAGGGAAATAGCGAGAGCCGCGAGGGTGAGAAATGTGAACAGGCGAGTGAGCGACGCCATACTTCCTCCAGAACGCTATGCAGTCTAAGCCTGAACAGAATTATCCCATAAGGGCGGTAGCAAGTTGGATTTAGGACTTTGGGTGCGAATAATCACCTGGGTTCGTGATTGCGATCACGCCCCAGCCATCCTTCGCCGGATAGAGTAGCCAAGCAATTTGCGCCATTTCCTCAGATTTAGTGAATTGCGGAAAATCGCAACAGGCGGGGTCGCGGATTATTTTATAATTGTGAGTTTTTTAACCATCGATTGAAATCTTCTATTCGCGGAGGCAGTGCATGTCGCGTTCTTATAACGGTGTCCCGATACCAGCGGACGGCAAGAAGATCGGGTACGCCAATGGGAAGTATGAAATTCCTGATAATCCGATTATCCCCTTTATTGAAGGCGACGGAACCGGCCGCGACATATGGAAGGCTTCTCTCCGGGTCTTTAATGCGGCAGTGGAAAAAGCGTACCAGGGAAAGCGTCGCGTGGCGTGGTACGAGGTATTCGCCGGGGAAAAGGCCAAGGCCAAGTTCGATAACTGGCTGCCGGATGAAACCGTCGATGCAATTCGGGAGTTCCGCGTCGCGATCAAGGGGCCGCTTACTACACCCGTCGGCGGCGGGATCCGGTCGCTCAATGTGGCGCTGCGCCAGATCCTCGATCTTTACGCCTGCGTGCGGCCGGTGAAGTATTACAAAGGCGTGCCGTCGCCGGTGAAGCATCCGGAACGCATGGACGTCGTCATCTTTCGCGAGAATACCGAAGACGTCTACGCGGGCGTCGAGTGGGAGCAGGGAACCGCCGAGTGCGCCAGGCTGATTGAGTTCCTGAACAAGGACATGCTGAAAGGCGGCAAGAAGCAGATTCGCCTGGATTCCGGCATCGGCATTAAGCCGATGTCTATCACCGGAACCAAACGTTTGGTGCGGATGGCCATCCAGCACGCTATGGAATCGGGGCGCAAGACCGTCACCCTTGTCCACAAGGGCAACATTCAGAAATTCACGGAGGGAGCTTTCCGCAAGTGGGGATACGAGACCGCTACCCAAGAATTCCGCGACAAGGTCGTCACCGAGCGCGAGAGCTGGATTCTCGACAATAAAGACAAAAATCCCAATCTCACGGTGGCGCAGAATGCCGAGATGATTGAACCCGGCATGGAGTTTGCGCCTCCGGCCTTCCGTCAATCGGTGGAGAAGGAAGTCAAAGAAATTCTGGATGCGATCTATCCGACCCATGGCAACGGCGCATGGAAGAAAAAAATCATGATCAACGACCGCATTGCGGATTCGATCTTCCAGCAGATTGTTACGCGTCCCGAGGAGTATTCGGTGTTGGCTACACCGAACTTAAATGGAGACTATATCTCTGACGCGGCGGCGGCGCAGGTTGGCGGATTGGGCATTGCCCCCGGCGCCAATATCGGCGATGGGTACGCGATCTTAGAAGCGACACACGGCACCGCTCCCAAGTATGCGGATAAAGACGTGATCAATCCCGGTTCGGTGATACTGTCGGGAGTCATGATGTTCCGGCACCTTGGCTGGAATGAGGCGGCCGATTTGATCGAGCAGAGCATGGAGCGGACCATCGAGCAGAAAAAAGTCACGTACGACTTCGAACGTCTCATGCCCGGTGCGACAAAGGTGAAAACCAGCGAGTTTGCCGGATTCATGATCGAAAATATGGACGCGGGCGTGTTGGTGTAGCACGATTGGTGGATTGAGCGATCTGGCCATTGAGCCATTTCCTGAACTCTTCCGGATGGGACGTTTTGCAATCGCAAAATCACACAATCACTCAATGACTTAATTTCCGAAAGGATTCATCATGCGCAAGAAAGTCACGATCGTAGGTTCAGGAAACGTCGGCGCCACTGCGGCTCACTGGATTGCTTCCAAGGAATTGGCGGACGTTGTCCTCATCGACATTGTTGAAGGCGTGCCGCAGGGCAAGGGACTCGATCTGCTCGAGGCGATGCCGATTGAAAAACGCGATTCATATGTCAGCGGCACCAACGACTACAAGGACACCGCAAATTCGGACATCGTGGTGATCACCGCGGGTATTCCGCGCAAGCCAGGGATGAGCCGCGACGACTTGCTTAATACCAACTACAACATCATGAAATCCGTGGTGGGTGAGGTATTGAAGTACTCGCCGAACTGCATCCTGATCATCGTCTCGAACCCGCTCGATGCCATGGCGCAGACGGCTTACAAGCTCAGCGGCCTGCCGCGCGAGCGCGTCATCGGCATGGCCGGCGTGCTGGATTCGGCCCGCTTCCGCGCATTCATCGCAGACGAGTTGAAGGTCAGCGTCGAGAATGTGACCGCCTTCGTTCTTGGAGGCCATGGCGACACCATGGTGCCCCTGCCGCGCTATTCCACCGTGGCCGGAATTCCGATTACCGAATTGATCGAGAAGACCCGTCTGGATGCCCTGGTCCAGCGCACCCGCGATGGGGGCGCCGAAATCGTGAAGTATCTCAAAACAGGATCGGCCTATTACGCTCCGTCGGCGGCTGCGACCGAGATGGTCGAAGCCATCCTGAAGGACAAGAAGAAAATCCTGCCCTGCGCTGCGTTTCTGCAAGGCGAGTACGGCATCAATGGACTCTATGTCGGAGTTCCGGTCAAGCTCGGCGCGAAAGGCATTGAGCAGATCATCGAAATTAAGCTGACCCCGGAAGAGAAGGCCGGGCTAGACAAGAGCGCGGCCGCCGTGAAAGAACTATGCGCGGTGATTAACGTCTAGGCGAAATCCCCATTTCTCGCACAACCGACCCGTGAGAAATGGGGCGCCTTTCCGAAACGTTGCACTTCACTGCCAGATATCCGTGATGGTTTTGACCTTTGCTGCACCGCCCAGGTACGGTACGCCGTAAAGCGCTTCGATCGTCCGCAGCACGTTGTAGTGCGTAATCTGCTCGGAATACTTTCCCGGCTTCACCATCGGTCCGACGAAGATCGTGGGGATCTGGTTTCCTTCCGAGCCATCGTCTTCGTCCCAGGTAATGATCAAGAGACTATTGTTAGTCTTCGCCCAGTTCACGTAGGCGGATAGGTTGTTCTGCAACCACGTGTCGCCCTGCTGAACTGTCCCGTCATGCATGTCATCCAGCAGATCAGGGATCACGAACGAAACCGTCGGCAGGTTCGCATAGTTGGTCGGAAAGGCCGTGAATGGCTGGTTCACGGTGGAAGGCAAGTCCCGGAAATCCGTCCACGGCACGTGCTTGCGGGCATACTCACCAGACGTACAAACTTCGGAACCGACGGACGGGAGACCTTCCGAATAGCCGGTAAAACTTTTCTGGGAGGCGATCAGTTCATATCCAAGGTTGGCTGTTTTGAAGGTAAGAGGGCACGCGTCGCTGGTCACACCCTGTGTGGACCCGGAAAAAATCGCGAGGTAATTCGGCTCGCTGGGATGCGTCACCGCATAAGAATTTGTGAAAAGAGCTCCTTCGGAAGCCAGCGAGTTGATGTAAGGCGCCTCGGCGGAGCCAATGATCTCGGAATACGAATGGTTTTCCTCCATCACGATGACCACGCGCGCAGGGTTCGGCCGCGTGATGGGGCTATTCGATTGAGCGTACACCAGCGCAGTAGTCAGGGCGAGCAGGGCCGCACACAGAAGCGAATTCCGACGAATCATTTGTCCTCTCATGGAGAGGCGCGACGGTAGGGCTTTCACTAACGTACGCGCCTTTCACTCGAGCTGCAACCCCGCCCACAGCCCTAGACTCGTTCGATGGTCACTTTCTTCAGCACGACGTCTTTGTTCGGACGATCGTTTCTGCCACGGGGCAAACGTGTGATCTTTTCCACGATGTCTTGTCCTTCAATTACTTCGCCGAAAATGGTGTGCTTGCCCGTAAGCCACGTCGTGGGAACGGTCGTGATGAAGAACTGCGACCCATTGGTATTCGGGCCGGCGTTGGCCATCGCGAGCTTGCCGGGCTTATCGAACTTGTGGGGAGATCCCGTGGTCTCGTCTTCGAATTGATATCCCGGGCCACCCATGCCGGTGCCTTGCGGATCGCCACCCTGAACCATGAAATCGGGGATCACACGATGGAAGATGGTGCCGTCGTAAAGGCGGTCTTTGGACTTCTTGCGCGTGTTGGGATGTGTCCATTCGCGCTGGCCTTCCGCGAGCTCAACAAAGTTAGCGACGGTTTTTGGGGCCTCTTTGTCGAAGAGGCGACAGACGATGGTTCCTTCGGACGTTTCAA
>JASLEQ010000706.1 GCA_030151135.1 Candidatus Sulfotelmatobacter sp.
GCTTCCACCAGCAGAACGCGCCGATTCATGGTTGTGCCAAAGCTCGTTTGGAAAGGCGCCTTCAATTTCATGCGCAATTCGTGCAAGGCTACGAAATCAATCCGCATAAGTTCTTTCCGGTAAGTTGTGAGCTTCCTTGTCGTGGGTGACGAGATAGCCATGCTTGAGTCGCTGCCAGGGGAGAATGCAAATACACTGGAGCGACACGGAATCGTCGGGATCGACGTTCTGCACGGTTTTCGCGATCTGAACGCATTGGCGAAACTCAACGACAGCGGTTAGAGCCCGCACGGTCGGAGAGGTTGCTGCTTTCGGTCTTGAATGCGAGACCTGCATGAACGCTCCCTCCGCTCGATTACTCCTGGTAGAACCGCGTCCCGCGCAACTGTTCTTCCGCGACTTTCTTCATTACCTCGAGAGTCTTGGCACGCTGGACCTGGGCAAGGGCGGCCAGGAGTACATTCAGGAGGCACATGGGCGCCGAATACGACACGCCGAAGGAATTCGAATCGATACCGGCCAAGTAGAACTCGTCGGTGAACCGCGCCACGGGCGAGAGGTACGTGTCGGTAATCCCCACGCAGAAAGCGCCGGCCTTGCGGGCTCTCTGGATGGCGTCGATCGTCATTTGCAATCCTCTCCGGAAGCTAATTGCCATGAGCACGTCCTGTTTCCCGAGGCTGCGAACCGCGTGCACGGTGATCCCGGGGGCCGTTGCCGCATATGCCGGCAATCCGATCACGTTGAAGTGATATTCCAAGTACGACACAAGGCATGCCGCCGCATCGCCGCCCACCACCAGGATCCTTCTTGCGCCCCACAACTTGCGTGCTGAAGCCTGTAGTTTCTGTAAATCGAGGCCGTTGTAGAGAGCGCGGATGTTATTCAACTCCTGATCCAGGCACGCCTGCATCACGGAGGTCACACTGGTGTCTGCCGCAGAACTCGATTCCAGGGTGTCGAGAGAAGTCGCTCGCACCACAGAAAGTTCGTGCAGATAGTGCTGGAAATCCTTGTAACTGTCGAAACCAAGCCCCTGCACGATGCGGACCATGGTGGCCGGATCGGTTCCCAGTTTGTCGGCCATATCGCGCACGCTTAGAAGAACGAAGCGGCGTGGATCTTCAAAGGCGGGGCGGACGATCTCGCGCCGCCGGGGGCTGAGTTGACCGATCCTTTCGGCCTGGCTCATCAGCCGCCATTTTGTTCGGTTCGTGGTGTTCTTCTTCGCCATACCTTTATGAGCAAGCTTCCGCCGGTGCGTGTGAACGTATCATATGTTTCACCGAACTTTCCAGATTTAAGTAATGGGAAAATGCCGCTTGACAGCGGACATAGGCAGTTCTAAATTGCTCCAATTCAAAAACGTCCGGGAAAAAGAAACATTTATTTCATCGGTCAAAAGGTTTCGCAATACGCCAGTGACGGCTTACGTCGGCGACGGAGAAGGACCTATGAATCTCTTGGGGAAGCATGGTTGGACACGGCGCTATTGGATGGTTGCAGCAATGGTCACGATCAGCAGTTTCGCTGCTGCGCAGAACTCCTCGACGGGAGCTATTAGCGGAACCGTGACCGACCCTGCCGGAGCGGTCGTGGCTGGGGCTGCCGTCACCGCTACGAATTCCCTGACCGGGGAGTCACGAAGCGCGATTTCGAGCTCAGCCGGCGGTTACCTCGTGCCCTTGCTCCCGCCAGGCACCTATCGACTGGTAGTCACGAAGCCTGGATTTAAACGTGCCGAACTTCTGGACATCGTGGTGCACGTGACCGAAACGCTTGCCGACAATGTGCAACTGGCGATCGGTGCGCAGAACGAGACCGTCTCTGTTGAGGAAGCGGGCGAACTGCTGCAGACGCAGGGAAGCACGCTGGGCAATGTCGTGAACCAGCGCGCAATGGAAAGCTTGCCACTTGTCACGCGTAATTATCAGCAGATCCTGGGCCTTTCTCCCGGTGTTTCTTCCGAGGTGTTCAGCGCCGGGGACATCGGCCGTGGCGGCGTTGAGGCTCCACTAGTCACCGGAGGAGCGAGCTACACCGACAACAACTTCCAGATGAACGGAGTGGAGGTAAACGACTTTCAGGGCAGCGGTCACTTCAGTGGAGGGGTCTCGACGCCGAACCCGGACACGATCCAGGAATTCAAGGTTCAGACGAGCCAGTACGATGCTTCGTATGGCCGCAATGCCGGCGCAAATGTCAACGTGCTCACTAAATCGGGCACGAACCGCTTCCATGGGGATGTATGGGAGTTCTTTCGCAACGAGGACTTGAACGCCAACAATTATTTCGACAAACAAACCGGCCAGCCTCGTCCGGAGCTGCGGCAGAACCAGTTCGGCTTTACCCTTGGCGGGCCCATCGTGAAAGACAAGCTGCTCTTTTTCACATCGTACCAAGGTACGCGTCAGCGAAACGGGGTTGATCCGAGCTGTTCGAGCAGCGTAATTCTTCCAGTGCTCACAAATGATCGCTCAGCTGCTGGTCTCGCCTCGGCTGTCGGTGCAGGCACTGCATTCGGCGGGGTTGATCCCTACACCGGAACCGTAGTGACCGCCGCCAACATCAGCCCGCAAGCTCTGGCGCTTTTCAACGCAAAAGGCGCCAACGGGCAATACCTCATTCCGAATCCGCAGATTCTGAAAGGTACCGCGACGGGTCCTGAGGGTTTTTCGACC
>JASLEQ010000753.1 GCA_030151135.1 Candidatus Sulfotelmatobacter sp.
TTCTAAGGGCGGTAGAGACTGACCCCACGATAAACGCTTGCTGCGCTCGCGTTGATCATAGGGCACCCTGAGTGCGAGCGGCCTCGCCGTTGCTGTCGTCCAGGGGTGAGACCAGGCAGGATGGGATCCGGCTGGACGCCATGCCCTGGTCCATAACCCCGGCGCAGGAGCTGCGGGGAGACCGCTCATTTGGTTTGATGCGGGGCCGGGGGCCGGAGGGTTGCCTGCGCTTGGCGGTGCCGGACGGCACTTCATGTCATGCCGTTCTGGACGCGCTGTGCGCGAGGGGCCTGGTTGGGGAGGGCTGGTACGAAGTGAAGGTGAAACCCCATGGTCGACGCGATGAAGCGCGCATCGAACATGGGGCACCCTATGAGGCGCGGTTACTTCTTGGGTGGGGCGATGGTGTCCTTGGCGACCTTGGCGACGCGGAACTTCACGACGGTCTTGGCCTTGATCTGGATGGGTTCGCCGGTCTGGGGATTGCGTCCGGTGCGCGCTTTGCGGTGTGCTTTCACCAGGCGGCCGAGACCGGGCACGACGAAGAGGCCGTTCTTCTTGGTTTCTTTGATAGCGGTATCGGCCAGCGTCTCAAGAAACGCCGCCGCGGTTTTGTTGGGGATCTCAGTTTTCTCGGCGAGAAGCCGAATCAGCTGTGTTTTGGTCAGACCTGCAGCCATACTACCCTCCTCAGGAAAAATCGGTTTAATACCAAACGGGCCTTATCTTATACCCCTAAGCCTGTGGAAAAACACTTATTTTACGCGGTTTTTTGCACTCACAGTTGCTGAAAGGCCCATTTTTACAGGCTTTTTCATCAGCGCGACTGTCAGAGTGAGCCTCTGGCGCGTATCAGCGTGGTAAACGAACTAGCGGTCAGCATTATCACGATCGCGCAGCGCGCACCTTTGAAGCCAGCAAGCGGCTCTGCTGGCGTTTGGAGTTGGCCAGAGGAATCAGCCCTGAATGCAATAATGGAACGAGGAGCAGCGATTGAGTTGCGTAATTTGTGAAATCCGAAAGGAAAAGCGTTTCTGCCCCGCCGTGCACGGGCGCATCTGCCCTCAATGTTGTGGCGAGCAGCGCGAGGTCACGCTTGATTGTCCGAGCGACTGTCCTTACCTGCAGCAAGCTCGTGAGCACGAGAAGCCGCGCTCTTCCGACCAGATCGATCCCGCAGGACTGTTTCTGCAAATCGAAGTCTCCGACCAGTTCATGTATGAGAAAGAACACCTGCTCATGGGATTAACCTTTGCGTTGGCCAAGGCCGCCCGCGCGGACCGCAGCCTGCACGATCAGGACTTGATCGCTACGCTTAGCATGCTGGCGAAAAGCTATGAACGCCGCATCAATTCCGGGCTCCACTACGATCAGCCCCTTACCAGCGACTCTCAGCGCCGAGCGGCGATCGAGGTAGAGAACATGGTCAAGGAGTACCGCGAAGCCGAGCAGAAGCACATGGGCTACTCGACACTGCGCGATTCCGAAGTGCTAAAAGCTTTGGTGTTTCTGGTGCGCCTGGCATATGGTCGAACATCCGGACGCCCGAAGTCGCGCGCCTTTGTCGACTTTCTTTTCGCCCAATTTCCGGACAGAGAATCCGCGCTGGTCTCGCCGGAGGAAGCCGGAAGCCGCATCATCGTGCCATAGTCACGGCTGACCGCGGGAATCGAGAAGAGTACTTTCCAAGTTTGCCGGCTCCTGTTCCTCGCCTAACTTTTGCAGAATTTCCACACGTTTTGCCCAGGGGGAAGTTCCTGCAGAAGTTGACGCGCAGTTTTCTGCAACACCGGGTGGACGACATGGGGCGCTATCTCCGATAGCGGGACCAGCACAAACCGTCTTTGCGCCATTGCCGGATGAGGGATGGTGATCTCGGGAGAATTCACGATCGTATCGTCATACAGCAGAATGTCGATATCGATGGTGCGCGGCCCCTTTTTCTGAATACGCTCGCGGCCAAGGGTACGCTCAATCTCAAGCACTCCTGCCATTAGTTCGAGAGGTGAGTGCTCTGTTGCCAACTCGACGGCACAGTTCAAAAAGGTAGGTTGATCCGTGAATTCGACGGGTTCAGTCTCGTAAAAAGAGGAAACGTTCGTTACCTTTCCAACCGTTTTCAGAGAGGCAATCGCCTGGTTTAAGTGAGCCTCGCGGTCACCGATGTTTGAGCCAAGTGAAAGATAGGCAGTTTGGGACATATGATTGAGTTTTGAACGTTTCTATTAGAGCGATATTACTTATCCCTATACTGGGAATCTGAACACAAGCCAGTTCTTGATGAAGGTTCCAGCACCTTGGTCACTAACGCGGTTGGGGTCCGTCCCCCTAGAATTTCTCCATGACCTTGGAGTCGTTGCTGTTGAGCCAAGATCCCGAATTGGTGCGCATCCTTCGGCCCACCTTGGAAAAGATGTCGATTGATGTAGAAGTCTGCCACGATGTAAGGGCCGGTTCTGACATCCTTCTCTCCGACAAGTTCGATGCCGTGATCGTCGATTGCGACGACCTCAGCGGCGGACTTGCTCTGCTGCAAGGCCTGCGCGGTACGCCGAGCAACAAGAACTCGGTGGCGTTTGCCGTGCTCAACGGCAAGCGGACCACCATGCAGGAAGCATTTGGAATGGGCGCCAATTTTGTACTGCAGAAGCCTATCAGTTCATTGAATGCCTCCCGATGTTTTCATGCGGCGCTCAACTTCATGTTGAAAGAGCGTCGCCGCTATTTCCGGCAACCAGTGAAGATGGATGTACAGGTGGTACTCGAGAACAAGACTCTGCATGCTACCAGCACAAACATCAGCGAAGGTGGAATCGCGCTGATGCTCCGTGACGCCTTGCCGAAGGGGGCAACGCCCCGCCTTAAATTCGCCTTGCCAGAAACCAGGCTTCAATTTGAATTAGACTCCGAAGTCGCATGGGCGGACCTAAAGGGACTTGCCGGATTCCGATTCATGAATGTTCCGACCTCCACCGGAGAAACTCTGGAAGAGTGGCTCGATCAGCGGATGGAACAGGAATTTCCGGGCAGCAAAGAACTGATTGAGGCCGTCGCTTCCCAAAAACCAAATTAGATCAGCATCTTCATTCGAAAGCGCAGTGCGACCTGCATCGTTATCCGCAGAACCTTCCCAGGGGAATCTCGCTTGAGACTTGCCTTGCAACAGCACTCTGGCAAGCTATCTGGACGGGAGAAACAGATGCTGACGAACGAATTCCGAATCGCCAAGGTTCAGCGCACGTTGCGCTGGTTTGAAGAAGATATTCCGCTGCTGCATCTTCGCGTGAAAGATTTGTCGCAGGAGCGGCAGGATTCCGCGAAGAGATTTGCGGCAGCGATGATTCAGCAGACCAAAGCCGAGCTCGATCGGCTGTTGCGCGAATTGCCGGAAGCCGCAGATTCCGACCCTAGCGACAAAGAACCCGCAGACTGAAAGCTTAGGCTGATTCCGCACGGTGATGATTGGCCCGCCCGGAAGCGCGATGCCAAAAGCAAAAGCCTAATACATGATGGTCCGCGTCAAGTGATGCGGCCAGCTAGTCGTATGAAAATGCGTCCATAGGCGTGCATCGATCTGCGGAATAATGATCTGCTGGTCCGCTGGACGAATCTTGTTGATCTCATCCGCCAACAGCGCCGTCGCGTATAGACAGTGGGCGCGAATTTCGATTTCTTGCCGGCTATCGCGCGGAACCATCTGATAGGAATTGATCGCCTTTTCCAGCTCGGGAGAATAACTCGTCATTCCCATCAGCCGGAGTCCTACGGGAACGATGTAATCCGCAAACGCTGTCATCTTCTGCGGATCTTCCAGCTTGAATGTCCCCGTACCATGAAGGCCCGAGTAGATTTGCCAATATCCAAGCTGGGTCAGCTTGTAGAACTTGATCTCATGACCTTCGAACTGACTGACATCGTTGAATCGCGGGAATTCGGCTGCGAGACGCTCTACGAGGCCATTTCCCTCGTCATAGAGCTTCGGCGAGCACGATTGTATAAAGTTGTAGTAACGTCCTGCGTACCTGTTCGCCAGAATCGCACCTGCCTGGTGGAACAAATCGAGCTTCTCGTCAAGCATCGGCATCTCGATATTCCCGGCGAAAATCTTTCCCATGTCGTCCCGGGTCATCTTGGCCAGAAACTTGCCATCAAGAATCGGCATGCCGTTGTCCATCGCCCGCTTGAGGCAAGCGAACAGCGCGTCTGAATCCGAATGATGTTCCCCGGCGTAATCGATCTGGAACTTGACATGCGTTTTGAAGTCGGTGAAGGCCGTATCGACCGTCGTGCCGACCATGATGAAATCGATGGCGACATCCGGCGTCTTTTCCATGCCGAAAGGAACTGCCAGATTGGGCAGCGGCAATTCTTCGTAAGCCATCCATTGGGCAACTTCGCGGATTTTTTCGTAATTTGTATGAACGTCCCGTGAGTTCTCGATCACGGGCCGCAAACTCTCGATCACCGGGCTGCCTTGCGATTGCGGCCATGGAATGTTCCGGGACGAGGTGGAGTGGGTGTGCTCTGATGAAAACAAGAGTGGCTCTGTCGCGATGGCTGCGCCAGTTGTTGAAATTGCTTTCAACACATCGCGTCGTGTGAGATCCATGAGATCCTTTTCGTTGGCAGGAGAAGTTCCCGCTGCATCTTATGGATCGCGGCAGTCGGGAGTCAACAGGGCCGGGCAATTCCTGTGTGTCACAGCTGCGTCATCTTGGCCGAAACCAGACGCGGCAAGCGGTAGAGAGTTATTCTGAAAGCTGACAGCTGACAGCTCGCAGCCCAAAGCTCATGCTCTCTGACGCCACTATTCTCAGACACATCGCCCGCCAGTCAAAGCGGCAGGCCGGATATAAGCAGCTCATCCGAGAACTTGGACTTCACGGCGAAGAGCGCCGCGAACTGGTTGATCATCTGCGCAAGATGGTGAGAAGCGGGCAACTCATTCCTATCGACTCTGATCAGTATCAACTACCCCAGGCGGCAGCGGACAAGAACCTCATCGCAGGGCGCCTGACTATGCACCGTGACGGCTTCGGTTTCGTGATTCCCGATCCCAAGTCGCTGCCCTCAAGATTGAAATCAAAACTCACTGGGGACATTTTCATCCCGCCACACCAGATCGGTAATGCGATGCACGGCGACATGGTGCTGGTGGACATTGCGAATATCCGAGATGACGGGCGCGCCGAAGGGCGCATTGTCCGCCCCATCAACCGCGCACATCCCACTGTCGTTGGCATTTTCCACTACGGCAGCCGCAGAAATTACGTCACTCCGATCGACACGAAAATCACTCAGGAAATTGTGATCCCTGAAGGAAACGAATATCCAAAGGACTCTGCATCGTCCGCAGCTGAAAATTCTGCAACGACTGAAGCGCAGAAAACGGTGGTATCGCGAAGAAAGAAGTCGGTCGACCGCGTTCTCGGTGACGAAGCGGCGCGTCACGGAGATTGGTCGAATCTGGAAGGTCTGGTAGTCGATGTGGAAATCACCGACTGGCCGAGCGCAACCCAAAACCCCCGCGGGAAGGTCATCGAGATTCTCGGCCGCGAAGACGACTTCGGGGTTGATGTGGAAATCACGATCCGCAAGTTCCATCTGCCGCATCATTTCCCGCCGGCTACGCTCGAAGAAGCGCAACGCATTCCGTCGACGATTTCTGCCCCCGCGTTGCATCGACGCCGCGATTTCCGCTCGCTGCCGATCGTCACGATTGACGGCGAGACCGCACGTGATTTCGACGACGCTGTCCTAGTCCGCATACTGCCTAACAATAATTTCGAGCTACAGGTGCACATTGCGGACGTAGCCGAGTACGTCGCGCCGGGCAGCGCCCTTGACCAGGAAGCGCGGCTGCGCGGCACCAGCGTCTACTTCCCGGATCGCTCCGTGCCCATGCTGCCGCTCGAACTCTCGACTGACATTTGCAGCCTGCGCCCTCATGTCGATCGGCTGGTGCAGTCCTGCATCATGGAAATCGATCACCGCGGCGAGATGGTGCGCTACGAACTCTGCGAAGGCATCATTCGTTCTGCCGAACGCATGACCTACACCGCGGTAAATGACGTGTTGGAAGGAGACGAATCGCAGCGGAATCGGTACGCTCCACTCGTCGGCAACTTTGAGCTCATGCGCGACCTCGCTCAGATTCTCAAGCGCAAGCGAGAGCGCCGCGGCTCGATCGACTTTGACCTTCCCGAGCCGGTTATCGAATTCGACGAGTTTGGACTAATGAAGTCCATTGCGCGCTCCGAGCGCAACATCGCTCATCGCCTCATCGAAGAATTCATGCTCGCCGCAAACGAAACGGTTGCGCATCATCTGGACTCGCACCGTATCGCGAGCCTCTACCGCATCCACGAGAAGCCCGACGCGAAACGCGTTTACGATTTCGAAACCATCGCCGCGACTTTCGGCTATTCGCTTGGGGTGGGCGCACTCCCCATCCATCGCGTCCAGATGAAAGCTGATCGCCGGGCTGCTTACGGTACGGGCAAACGAGTGCGACAGATCGAAGTCCCGCAGGATGTCCACATCACGCCGCGCATGTACCAGAAGCTCACGGAAAAGATCGCCGGCAAGCCGGAAGAACGAATTCTCAGCTACCTTATGCTGCGCAGCCTGAAGCAGGCGCGTTACTCGGAACAGAACATGGGCCACTTTGCGCTGGCTGCGCCGACATACACACATTTCACCAGCCCGATTCGGCGCTACCCGGATCTGATCGTGCATCGCATTCTGAAAAGTGTCTTAAGCGAAAGTGAGTCGAATACTGCTGAGGTGGGCTTGACCGGAACCTCTGTCGCCACACGATCATCGACCGAGGACGCGCCGTCGCCGTGGTCCAAGCGACGCGACCACAAAGCCCATCGCGAAGATCACGCCCCACTCTCCGGTCCGATCCCGCTGGAAGAACTCCACGAAATCGCCGAAGAATCGAGCCAGTCCGAGCGGCGTGCTGATGAGGCTGAACGCGAGCTCATGGAATGGAAGAAATCCAAATTCATGCAAGACCGGATCGGAGAAGACTTCGATGGCCTCATCACTAGCGTGACCAAGTTCGGGTTCTTCGTCGAACTCACGGATCTGTTCGTCGAAGGCCTGGTACCGCTCAACACGCTGATTGACGACCGCTACACCTATCACGAGAACACACGGGAAATCATCGGCCAGCACTCGCGCAAAACCTACCGTATTGGCAACCGCCTGCGTGTGATTGTCGACCGCATTGATCCGGTCGAGAGGAAGATCAACTTCGCGGTGAGGGAAGAAGTAAGGACGAAACCTCCAAAACGGCGCAAGAAACGGTAATCCCGAGCTATCCGGCGGTTATCCGGGCGCTGGCTCACACGCCCACTGGTTGCGTTTTGGCGGCCAACAATTGCCGCAACACGTACTGCAGGATGCCGCCGTTTGAGTAGTAAAGCGCTTCCTGAGGAGTGTCGATGCGGACGACGGCGTCGAACTCGATTGCATTTCCGACCTTGGCTTTAGCCTTGACCTTCACTGTGCGTCCCGCGGCAAAGTGATCGACTACGTCGCGGATGCCGGTGATCTCGAACGTCTCTTCTCCAGTTAATTTGAATGACTCGGTGTTCCCGCCCGCTGGGAATTGCAACGGGAGGATTCCCATACCTACGAGGTTGGATCGGTGAATACGTTCGTAGCTTTCGGCGATGACGGCGCGCACGCCGAGGAGAGCGGGGCCTTTCGCGGCCCAGTCGCGTGACGATCCCGAGCCGTACTCTTTCCCGGCGAGGATCACGAGCGGCGTTCCTTCAGCACGATATTTCTCGCTCGCGTCGAAAATCGACATTTCGGTATTTGTCGGCAGATGGCGAGTGAATCCGCCTTCCGTCTGGACCAGTTTGTTGCGCAGACGGACATTGGCAAACGTTCCGCGCACCATGACTTCGTGATTGCCGCGTCTCGAGCCGTAGGAGTTGAAGTCCGCCGGCTTTACGCCGTGCTCCTGCAGATACTTTCCGGCTGGACTGTCTTTCTTGATCGAGCCTGCCGGAGAGATGTGGTCGGTGGTGACGCTATCGCCGAGAACGGCAAGCACGCGTGCTTTCTTGATTTCTTCCACAGGCGAGGGCTTCACGGCCATTTCGTCGAAATAAGGAGCGCGGCGGATGTAGGTAGAGTCTTTTTCCCAATTGTAGGTTTCGCCCTTAGGCACGACGATTCCACGCCAGCGCTCATCGCCCTGAAAGACTTCGGCGTAGGACTTCGAGAACATCTCAGAGGTAATCGACTGCTGCATCGCCTCTTCGATTTCGCGCGACGACGGCCAAACGTCGGCGAGATAGACAGGCTGGCCGTCGCGTCCTTTACCAATGGGATCTTTGCGCATGTCGACGTCAATACGTCCAGCGAGCGCAAACGCAACCACGAGCGGCGGTGACATGAGATAGTTGGCGCGGACTTCGGAGTTAATGCGTCCTTCAAAGTTGCGGTTGCCGGAGAGCACCGAAGCGACCACAAGGTCGTTGTCGTCGATTGCTTTCGAGACTTCTTCCGGCAGAGGACCGGAGTTGCCGATACAAGTGGTGCATCCGTAGCCAACGAGATGAAACTTCAGTTTCTCCAGATAGGGCATCAATCCAGCATGTTCAAGATAATCGCGCACTACTTTGGAGCCGGGAGCCAGCGAAGTCTTGACCCATGCCGGGACCGTCAATCCTTTTTCGACGGCCTTTTTCGCCAGCAATCCCGCGCCAATCAGGACCGATGGATTCGAAGTGTTGGTGCAAGACGTAATGGCGGCGATAACGACACTACCGTGCTTCAGCGCCTCTTTCACCGAGCCATTCACGTGCTCGTGAACATTGGGATCTTCCACTCCGACCGCGGTGGGATTGCCGCCTTCACTTTCCCAACTCTTCGTCGTGCTTGTGGGCGACGCGGCGCTGGCCGCTGAAGCGTTCGCCGGCGCTGCCGTCTTGGCAGCAGATTTCGGCTTGATCAAAGAAGGCAAGGCCTTGTTGAAGGACTCGCCAGCTTGCGAGAGGACAACGCGGTCTTGAGGACGCTTCGGTCCGGCGAGGGAAGGCTCGACTGTTGCGAGATCAAGCCCGAGCAATTCAGAGTACTCGGCCTCGGGAGTCTTCTCATCGTGGAACAGTCCCTGCTCGCGGGCGTAGGCCTCAACGAGGGCGATCTGATCTTCCGAGCGCCCGGTGAGCTTGAGATATTTGAGAGTCTCTTTATCGATGGGAAAGATGCCACAGGTCGCGCCATATTCCGGCGACATGTTGGCGATGGTGGCGCGATCGGCGAGTGGAAGGTCGCGCAGACCGGGGCCGAAGTACTCAACGAACTTTCCAACAACACCGTGCTTGCGCAGCATCTCCGTGATGGTCAAAACAAGATCCGTGGCTGTCGCACCCTCGCGCAAACGTCCGGTCAGCTTCACGCCGACCACGAGCGGAATGAGCATGGAGACAGGCTGTCCGAGCATAGCGGCCTCGGCTTCAATGCCACCCACTCCCCATCCCAAAACGCCCAATCCGTTCACCATGGTCGTGTGACTGTCGGTGCCTACCAGGGTATCGGGGTAGGCTTGGCGCTTCCCTGGGGATTCGTAGATGAAGACCACCCTCGCGAGATATTCGAGGTTGACCTGATGGACGATGCCAGTGTCAGGAGGGACGATGGCCAGGTTTCTGAAGCCGGTTTGGCCCCAGCGTAAGAACGAGTAGCGCTCTTTGTTGCGCTGGAATTCGAGGAGGGCGTTCATGTCGAGGGCTTCGGGCTTGCCGAATTCGTCGACCTGCACCGAGTGATCGATTACGAGTTCGACCGGCTGCAGAGGATTAATCAGAGTGGGATCACCACCCAAGTGCTTCATAGCATCGCGCATGGCGGCTAGATCAACAACGCACGGCACTCCGGTGAAGTCTTGCAAGAGGACGCGGCTCGGCGTGAAAGCAATTTCCTTTTCCGGCTTTGAATTGCTGTTCCAGTGCGCCAGTGCGCGGACTTCCTCTTTCGTGACGTTGCGGCCGTCTTCAGTGCGGAGGAGATTCTCGAGCAAAATACGGAGCGAAAACGGGAGATGCGTGGTGGAGATTCCAGCCTTATCGAGAGCGTCAAGGCGATAGATTTCGTATTCCTTAGAACCGACTTTTAGGGACGCGCGGCTGTTGAAGCTGTTTAACGGCATGATGGCCTTCCTTAAAGGAATGAGTGCTGGGACCGCAATTTAATAGTGTAATCCGTCAGCAGGGGGAATTAGTAGGGCGGCGATCTTGATTCTCGACCGAGGCAAACGGGTTTCCGACTAAGAACAGGAACGACACGAGGAAAACGTGTAGTTCCCGCTTACGTCCCTAGTTTCTCGCCAGGTTTTGGCTTGTAACCCTGGAGAAAGTCTCGAACTGTCGTTCGTTTCTTTCCCTCCAACTGGAGCTCGAGCAGTTCGAGAGTTGTGTCGTGTCCGCAACCAACGAGCAGCGAATTGTTCTCTATCCGGATCTCGGCTGGTGGGAGAGACGAATTGATTGGCCGGAGCTTGTGAAACTGAAGATTCTTGCCGCGGAATTTCGTATACGCGCCAGGCCACGGCTGGAATCCCCGGAAGCGGTCAAAGATTTGGGTCGCCGAGCGGGAGAAGTCAATGGACCCATCTTCTTTTTTCAGGATGGGAGCGAGCGATGATTTCGAGTCGTCTTGCTTGCGCGGCTGGATGGTGCCGGTCGGCAGTCGACGGAGTGTTTCAACAACAAGATCGGCTCCTTGAGTGGCAAGCTGCGGCGCAAGCGTTTCAGCGGTGTCTTCCGCGCCGATCGCGAGTTCTTGTTGCAGAAGGATGTCGCCTGTGTCGAGGCCGGCGTCAATTCGCATAGTTGTGTTGCCGGTGATGGTTTCTCCCTGAGCAATAGCCCACTGAATGGGAGCGGCGCCACGGTATTTCGGCAGCAGCGAAGCATGGAGATTGATGTTGCCGAGGGGTGGAAGATCGAGCATCCACTGGGGAATAATGCGGCCATATCCGACGATGATAATGGCGTCGGGTTTGATCGCAATGAGCTGCGCTCGAAATTCCTCATTTGTCTTGATACGTTCTGGCTGGCTGATTGGAAGTTCCAGCTTCAGTGCAGATTGTTTGACGGGCGAGGCGACGAGTTCGAGGCCGCGCCCTTTCGGGCGATCCGGTGGAGTGACGACAAGGTGCAGGCGATGTCCGGATTCGGCTAACTTCTCCAGTGTGGGAACTGCGAATTGGGGCGTACCACAGAAAACCAGATCGAGAGGCATAGAGAAATTGCAATCGTAATCGTCGAACGGGCGATTTGTGGCGGAAACTATTTTCCGCGGCGCCTGGTGTGCTCGGAGCACCAACGAATTTCGGCTGCCCGCACTCCTGGCAGTTTTAAGGAGCGCCTGTAATCAGATGCCACGCTGTTTTTAGAGAGTCCGGCAGGCCGTAGATGTCCATCGCGGTGATCAGGATAGCACTGGCCCATCCGGCTGCCAGAAGGAAATACCCGTTTGACCATTTGCCCATGCGATTTTGGGAACTGGTGAAATGCAGCAGCGGAAACATGGCGAATGGGAGTTGCAGAGCAAGGACTACCTGGCTCAAGGTTAAGAGATTGGTAACGCTGCTCTCGCCGCGGACGCCGATGATCAGGACCGCCGGCAAAATGGCCAACGAACGGGTGATGAGCCGGCGCACCCATGGCTTAATGCGCCAGTGCATGAATCCTTCCATAACGACCTGGCCGGCGAGGGTTCCGGTGATAGTGCTGCTTTGTCCAGCAGCCAGTAGGGCAACCGCGAACAATGTGCTGGCGCTCAGAGTGCCTAACAACGGCGCTAAAGTAAGGTACGCGACGCGAATCCAATCACTATCTGCGCTGAATGAGACGAACTTCCCGCCCGGGACCAGGACACCAGTTTTTCCGTAGAAGACTATAGCGGCCAATACCATGATGGCAGCGTTTACGAAGAATGCCACGGTGAGCGCCACTGTGGAATCAATGGTGTTGAACTGAAGAGCGCGGCGGATGGACGAATCATCTTTCTGCAGGCGGCGGCTTTGCACCAGGGCCGAGTGCAGGTAAAGGTTGTGGGGCATGACTGTGGCGCCGATGATGCCAATAGCCACATAGATCATTCCGGAATGGCGAAGGGACGGGATGAGGAAGGAGCGTCCGAGTTCCAGAAAGCCCGGTTGAGTTTCCGGGAGGACGAAGATCTCGATGAAGTAACAGATGCCGATGGTTGCGACCAAGACCAGGACCACGGCCTCGATGGTGCGCATGCCGAAACGTTGCAGGCCCAGTAGCAGAAGGACGTCCAGTCCGGTGATGATGACCGCCCAGAGCAGCGGGATGTGAAACAGAAGATTCAGAGCAACGGCGCTTCCGAGGACTTCAGCGAGATCACAGGCGCCAATCGCTATTTCGCCCATGATCCAGTTCGGCCAGCGGGTCCAGGACGGATACCAGTCGCGGCAGCATTGCGCAAGATCCTTACCGGTAACAACTCCGAGCCGCGCGGAGATTACCTGCATGAAGATCGCCATGAGGCTGGCGAGGCCGACGACCCAAAGTAAAGCGTACTTGAACTGCGCCCCACCCTGGAGATCGGTTCCCCAGTTGCCAGGATCCATGTAACCAACGCTAACGAGAATCGCTGGTCCCACAAAGGCACGCCACTGCTCCCAGAAGCTAGCCTGATGGTGAGGAACTTCGATAGAGCCGTGAACATTTTCCAGGGAGAGATGGCCGGAAGAGCGGCTGGATGCGGAGCCAGGAAGGGGTGCAAAGTTGGCTTTACTAGGACGGTTCTCCTGGTTCATTACGACGGGCTCCCCAAGCAGATAGTCCCCCAGAGTCTGATGTTAACGAGTATACATCGTTTGCGGTTAACTACGGTTAACGAGGTGAGATGCGATGGGCGGAGCCGGTCGTCTTGGGCGGGTCTCAAGTGCAGTCGACGAATTCCGCATCTGGCGACTCCCTGCAGGGCCTGGATGCACGGTCCTGACTACATGTGAATGCGGTTGGAGAGGATCAGGACCAGCGTCGCTGTGCCTACCAGGATCCATAGGGTTATGCCCTGGAGGAGCGGGCGGACTCCGACTTGTTGCAGAGTTTTCTTACTCAGGCCGGTCCCAATGAGGAAAAGCGTCACCGTGAGACCGATTTTGCCCAGGCGGTTCAGTGCCGCAAAAGCCGGGTGGAAGGTAGGAAGACTTGTGTTGAGGAGCGCGGCTACACAAAAGAAGAGAATGAACCAGGGCCATTGGATTCGCGCTTTGCTCTTCAGCGTGAATGCGGTGGCAATAGAGAGCGGTACGATCCAGAGGGC